>JBEDNI010000005.1:21805-23305 GCA_041170685.1 Bacteroidota bacterium
CTTATTCATGGTTTATGATAATAAAAACTCTCTTTGAATACCGTTTTTCCATCGGTGACTTCCAGAAAGTGCATTCCTGATAATTCCGGTGCAATGATTGTGCCATACCAATTCGCAGCCACCTGTTGTAATGGTGCTTGCTGCCATACTTTACCGCAGTCGCAGCTTAGTTTATAGGTCCACTCTTTTTCGGGAGAGAATCGGGTTCCTATCACAAAGGGAACATACATTGTATCTGCGGGCACCCAGTTTGAAAACCGCGGATCGGCTGCTTCATGGCTTTTGGGATTGGGCGTTGCGGGCTTCCATTTGGGATTGGAAAAATCAGGTATTCCAAACCCTACGAGTGTATCGCGGGAATTGCCTGACAAAAGCGTGCTTCTTATTTCAGCAGCAGTCATGCCTGTGTATTGCATGGCCGAGGCGAGGGCACCGGCCATGATGGGCGCACTGTAGCTGGTACCGTTAGATTTAACAATATATCCGCTGCCTGAGGCCACGGCGGTGCGTTTGCCCATGGCAGCCACATCCGGCTTGATTCTGCCGTCTGCTGTCGGACCACGGCTGCTGAAACCCGCAATCTCACCATCCTTATCTACGGCTGCAACGGCAATCACATGCGCTGCATCGGCCGGTGCGGCCAGTTTTCCCCAGGAGCCGTCTCCTTCATTACCGGCACTGCTCACCACCAGCATACCGCGTGAAGCAGCCATTTCTGCAGCTCGGCTAATGAGGGTGGTTTTTCCATCCAAATCAGAAAGTTTGTGATCATATCGTTCATCATCAAAGGTGGTATATCCCAAGGATGATGCAATGATATCCGTGCCCCATTTATCGGCCTCCTCTGCCGCCCGGACCCAAAACGCTTCTTCATAGGGCATTTCAATTGAAGCATCCTCTGTACGAAACAGCATAAAACTGGCCCCGGGAGCAGAGCCCACCATCACCCCGGGTTTGTTGGCCGCCATGCAACTGAGGACTTGCATACCATGGTCATCGTCATCAAAAACATCAACTTCATGGTCTACATAATCGTATGTTTTTATAATATGGCTCGGGAAAAACAGGCTATCGTAATCGAACGTTACTACCGTATGGCCCTTCAAAAACAGGCTGTCGAACAACTGCATGCGATCGGCCTTGTAGAAACCTGCGTCCAGCACAGCAATCTGAATGCCCTCACCCGTATATCCTTTTCCGTGCAACGCATCGATGCCCATTTGTGTGATTTGATCTTGGGCTGCCCCGTAGTGGTTACCGGGTATCGGATCTGTTTTTACAGGAATGCTTTTAGCCCCCATTACTGCCGCATCATTGGTTTCAAACATCACCGCCCTTTCCCGGGTTTTATATCCCAACGGCTCAACCGATTTTACAAAATCAAGAACCAATAATTTCTTTATTGCAACTGAATCCGGAGTTATCACCAGCGCAGCATTCAGCCAACGGCTGCCAAACTGAACGGAAAAACCCTTTAATCTCAATCCCTCAATGTATTTA
>JBEDNI010000005.1:23364-24981 GCA_041170685.1 Bacteroidota bacterium
ATCATCAGCGGTGATTCCGATACCGGCAGCATACTTTTTCAGAATGGAACGCTGACTGAGAAAGAATTCAGGTTGTTTTAAATATGCCTCGCTACCCGCCTTATCCTTAAAGGAAACCCAATAGTAGAAATCGGTAGTATCTGCTTCTGAAAACAGAGGGAATAAACTCAACAATATAATAAATTTAGTCCGCATAAACAAGTTTTTGTGTTCGTTTATATCCATCCCAATTATTGCCCTGCCTCAGCATTTCTACATTTTCTTTGAACAATAACCCTATGCCTTTGCCATACACTTCGCGGTAACTGTACTTTTCGATGTTGTTATCAATTTCTGCGGCAACCACGGTCAGTGCACTGTCTGCAGGAATGAATCCTTCCCTGTATGGCGTGTTTAGATTCTCATAAAACAACCAGGTTGCAGGCAGATTGTTGCGACTGTTCATATTCCAAAAGGCCTCTTCCGCCAATGGAAAACTCACTTTCAGATACCTTACATTCTCCTCAACCCTTTCGTAATATTCGTCTGTAACTTTGGAATAATACATCCTTCTGAACTTCCAGAAATCCTGACTGTCTTTTCGGGTCACAATTTTAATTCTGGCAACAAGTTCCTTGACATTATCCTCAAACAAGGTATCCACCGTTTCCATCCATTCAAAAGAGAATGTATCAGGATAAGTTTTATCACGGCGATATGCCAGGGAGTCTACCCTATAAATACTGCGATTGCCCTGTTTTAGATTCATCCATGCCGATAGAGTCTCTTGTCTGCTTTTACTGACCTCATCTTTTTTACATCCCCAAAAAGCTGCAATAAGAATAAAAATAAGAAAAGGCAATCTCATGGAAAATAACGAATTAACTGCCAAGTAAGTTCATACCCATCGGGTTTCTGCAAATCCTGAAAATCGATATCTCTCTTTTTACGGTGCAACAAGCCCTGATTTTTACCATACACTTCGCGGGATTCCCTTAAAAAAATAAAGCTGCTGTCGTATTGCTGTTTGATAAAAACGGACTCCGGGTTACTGATATAACCGTTATCAAAAGGTTGATCCACCGCAGTGTACTGATACTTGATATAGGTGCTGAAACTGTCATTCCAAAAGTCGTAGGGATACCACAGTTTCAGGTTCCTGACCGGAAAACTCATAACTGTATTGCGGCGGTTTTCTTCCACCCTTTGTACACCGGAAGAGGTGACTACGGCAGTGTATAGGTCATAAAAAATGTACGATTTGCCGGAATCCTTGCTGATAAACTGTTCAAAGCGATAGGTAAGATTACCGGTCTGATCTACAAAACTGTCTTTGACAAATTCTTTAATCCAGAAGCGAAAACTACGGGTATTATTCAGCAGTCTTGAATAGTGAATAGAATCATAAATATACTGTCTCTCTGCACCTACACGGAGCGGAAAATATTCCGGACCTTTGGCTCTATAGTCTTCAGTTGATTTTTTACAAGAAATGATAACACTCATACATAGCCATAGCGATATGAGCAGCATACGCATCATTTCTGGGCAAATCGATAAAACAGCCAGGCCACAGGCACAAAAAGAATATTCAGGGCCCAGACTGAGACCCAGGAAGGCAAAACACCGGTTTGACCC
>JBEDNI010000006.1:0-19942 GCA_041170685.1 Bacteroidota bacterium
ACCCTATTCACCGAATTTACCGAGCAATTTACACATCCAATTTCAATTTTTGGAATATTTTCATTTAATTTGAAATTACCCTATGAATAAAATTATTTTCTGTCTTTTGACTTTACTGACCGGCACGTCCGCTTTTGCTCAGCAATCCGTTAATTCCGGCGGAGGAACTGCAACAGGTTCAGGCGGGGTGGTAACCTTCACTACCGGACAATCTTCCTTTACCGTAGCCGATGGCACGGGCGGAAGCAGCAGTGCGGGCGTTCAGCAGGCGTACGTGATTACACCGACAGGAACCCTGAATACGGGCCTTGACTTCGCGGTAAAAGTATTTCCAAACCCCACCGCTCACCTGCTGCAAATTGAGACCGAAAACCAGAAAGAACTGCGCTGGCAACTGCTGGATGTATCAGGCAAACAGGTGCAGTCCGGGAAAATAAAAAATGGCAAAGCTACGCTGGACATGGCATCCTGCGCCCCCGGAAATTATCGGTTGTCCATTTGGCAAAAAATAAACTAAGAACCTTATCAATCCCCTCATAAAAAAACTGGCATCGCAAACTGCTATCTATGGTTTAACTACCATGGTGGGTCGATTGCTCAATTTTCTGCTGGTTCCGCTGTACACGGCTTCCCTGGGAAAGGTGGATGAATATGGGCAGGTAAACGTGATGTTTAGCTATGCCGCCTTCATCGCAGTGATTGCGGCCTTCGGACTGGAAACCGGGTTTTTCAATTTTGCCCGTAAAAAAGATGAATACAAACCCGAAAAGGTATTTTCTACGGCCGTCATCGCACTACTCTGCTCGGGATTTCTGTGGTTGCTGCTGGGCAATTTATACTCAGAGGGTTTAATGCGCATCGCCGGCTATCCCTCCAAGCCGCATTATGCGGTTTGGTTTACAGCCATTCTGGCCGCGGATGCCATTTCCTCGCTGGGATTTGCATGGCTGAGGTTTACCGAAAAGCCATGGAGGTTTGTGTTAGTGCGATCCATCAACATTGGAGTGAATGTAGGCCTCAATCTCTTTTTCCTCTGGGGCTGTCCGCTACTGCTTTCCAAGGGTTATACCTGGGTAAATTCAGTGTATGACCCCGCCAGATTGCTGGAATATATTTTCCTCAGCAATCTGGTTGCATCCCTCATTACCCTGCCCCTGCTGGGCCGCGTCTGGATTAACCTGAAATGGGGCTTTGATTTCGGGTTATTTAAAAAATTGCTGATATACAGCCTTCCCATGGTTGTGGTAGGACTGGCCGGCATGATCAATGAGACCCTTGACCGCATTTTGCTAAAGAAAATACTTCCCGTCAGTGCAGGGGATTACGAAGCAGGTATATACGGAGCATTCTATAAGCTCAGCATGGTGATGACCTTGTTTGTACAAGCATTTCGATTTGCCGCAGAACCATTTTTCTTCAAGCAGGCAGAGAGTGACAAGGCCCCGCTAACCTACGCCCGGGTCATGTCTGTTTTTGTGTATGTATGCGGCTTTATTTATGTATCTACCCTGGCCTGTCTGCATTGGCTGGCACCCTTGCTCATCCGCAAACAGGACTATTTCACCGATGCCCGTGGCATACAGATTGTGCCGGTTTTACTCATGGCCAACTGGTTGCTGGGCATTTACTACAACCTGAGCATCTGGTACAAACTGAGCAACAAAACCACACTGGGGGCCTACACGGCACTGTTTGGAGCAGGCATAACCCTGATTGGCAATATCATCTTCATCCCTGAATATTCATTCATCAGCAGCGCCTGGACCACCCTGGCAGCATACGGCGGAATGGTGCTGCTGGGTTACTTCTGGGGGCAACGGCATTATCCTGTACCCTATAAAAGCATGACCTTGATCAGTATTATGCTGTTTGCCGCCATTTTGGGGTACATGGCACTTGTTTTTCAAGAAATTATTCCGTATATTGCATATCTAACCATCCCCGCCTATCTGCTCGCTGTGTGGCTGGCAGAGGCACCCAGGAATGCTTCTCGTAAAAATCATTAACCAATCCGGCAACCCGCTGCCCCAATATCAAACCAGCCACAGTGCCGGCATGGATTTGCATGCGCATTTACAGGAAACCATCTTACTACAGCCGGGAGAAAGAAAACTGATTCCTACCGGTTTAACCCTTGAACTGCCGGAAGGCCATGAAGCTCAGATACGTCCACGCAGCGGGCTGGCCCTGAAACATGGCATTACAGTGCTCAATTCTCCGGGAACCATCGATGCGGATTACAGGGGGGAGATTAAAGTTTTGCTGATTAACCTGGGGCAAGAGCCGTTTGAGATAGCCAATGGCGAGCGCATAGCCCAAATGGTGATTGCCAGGCATGAAACCGTGAAATGGATGGTGGCCGAACAACTCACCGAAACTTCCCGTGGTACCGGCGGTTATGGCAGCAGTGGCAAGTAGCATAGCCCCTTAAAATGACAAAATCCGGGATGACCCCGGACCTTGTCAGCTATGAAAACTTAATCTACCCCACACAATAAACCACCCAACCCGGTATTTGTTTTTTTACTGATGTTTTTTTTGCAACCTAAGTCACATTGCAGCCGAAAATTTTATTGCACCTTTGTATCATGATGAAACTGACAATGTTATCGACACTTGTATTTATGGCATTAGGTGCCTGTTCTCAGCAACCCAAACAAAGTGATAAAAAGTCTGTAACGGTTGTAAACCTCAACACCGCTGATTTTGAGGCCGGTATGAAAAAAACGTCTTCAAAAATCGTGTTGGATGTACGCACCGATGAGGAATTTAATAGCGGACATCTGGCGGGTGCCGTGAACATGAATGTGAATGACCCCTCGTTTGCTGACCGACTAAAACAGCTGGACACCACACAACCCGTATATGTTTACTGTCTGGCAGGAGGCCGAAGTGCCCGTGCCGCCGAAATATTGAAAGATATGGGATTCCCGGCTGTTTACAACATGGAAGGCGGAATGAGCCGCTGGACCTACGAAAACCGCGCTGTGGAAAGTCCGGGCGGTCAGGCTGATAAAGGCATGAAAACAGCCGAATTTAAGCAGTTAATTGCCTCCCAAAAGGAAGAATGGGTTTTGGTGGACTTCTGGGCCAAATGGTGTGCTCCGTGCAAAAAAATCACTACTTATCTCCCCGAAATAGAAAAAGAATTTGCCGGTAAAATCAGCATCGTAAAGATTAACTATGACGACAATCCCCGGCTGGTGAAAGAACTGGGGCTGGATAACGTGCCCTATCTGTTTCTATACAAAAAAGGCACAGAGCAGTGGAAAAACAGCGGCTACATAGAAAAAGAAGCCCTCAGAGCAGCCCTGAACAAGGGACTTTAATCCTGACTGCGCATAAACCTTATCACACGCCCATCTGCGGTCTGAAGCCAATACATACCCGGTTTTAGCCCGGATATATCCATGGCCTGATTATGCTGTATTGTCAACCTCTTGACCAGACGACCTGAAACATCTGAAATCCTGGCAGTGCCCGTGTAATTAATGAATAGCGCATTTTCAGCGGGATTCGGCCAAACACTAAGCGGGGCTGTATGAACCTCTGTTGTGCCTGTTGTGGCGCACATCACCCTGTTTAAACGAGACCACATTTGTTCACCCAGCAGGAAAGGCACATCACCCAGCTGCCCGGAAGGCGCGTTACCCATGCGAACCATCACCAGTTTTTTTGATGGGGAAACACATACAAATTGCCCGTCTTTACCGATGCCGGAGTACAAATCTTTGGGCGCTGATGGGATGAATGACCCGGGAAAAACATTTTGTAATCCGGGAACCATGTAGGATGTCTTGCCATTCAGCCACCAGAGATACCCATAACTGAGATTAAGGTTCTGAGATGTATTGACCATTTGCCGCACATAGCCGGTATCCCCCAGTATGGGTGTTCCATTCCATTTGAAGCCGTTTTGTGCCAGCAGGCCAAAACGGGCAAAGCTTCTGGCCTTGCTAAAGTAAACATTGTTATAGCCGGATTTAATCCATAGACCTGAAATACCGGTTTTGGTTTGCAGGGTCTGCTGTGTGTATAGATTCATGGTAGAACCGGTGGCATTTTCTATCACCCTGTCCAGAAGGGTATAAGGCCCATTGTGGTATGCCCATCGGGTACCGGGTGGCGCCTTGTACACAAGGCAGGATTTGAGGGTGCAGTAATGATCGGGAACATTGTCATCCAGTCCGGTAGTCATGGTAAGATGGTGGCGCAACGTAATGGCATCTTCTTGCGCTGTTGTAAGACTACTCCAGCCGCTACCCAGGTAATCTGCACTGCGGTCGCTGATTTTGAGTTTGCCATCTTCCTGCGCCTTCCCAACCAACAAAGATGTGAGGCTTTTACCTGCCGATGCCCAATACCAGAAGCTATCCTGGGTAAAAGTGCCAAAATATTTTTCCATGGCAATTTTACCGTCAACCAAAACAATAAATGCCTTGCTATTTTGATTTTGCAGGTATTGGTACAACGGGGCGATACTGTCTGTGCACCAACCCAGACTTTTTGGGGAAACTGTATCCCAAAATGCGGCTTGGTTTACCGGAGGATAGTAGGTGTTTTGCGCTTTTATACTGCCATAAGCCCACAGCAGCATTAACAATAGGAGATATCTCATATGAGTAATTAGACGCAAATATCTGCAAAAGGTTTAATCATACCTGTAGGTTTCCGTACTATTGTTCAAACCAATCGCCGGTGTTTTCTTTGCAGCAGCATGTACGAATTTCACGGCGATAAGAACCGCTACTTTGAACTCACCCGAAAAGTTACCAAAAACCACATCATCCCATTTCTGAAGGAAACCGGAGCGTGGAAAGAGGGTATGCGGGTACTGGAGATTGGATGCGGTGAAGCCGGCGTGCTCAAGGCCTTCACCGACCTGGGTTGCCAAACATTTGGCATAGAGCTGGAAGAGTCGCGCCTGGGGTTTGCAAGGCAATTTATGCAAGCCGAACTTGAAGCCGGCAAGGTGGCTTTTTTGAATAAAGACATATACGATGTGGATGTGCAGGCAGACATCGGACAAACCTTTGATCTGGTGATTCTGAAAGATGTGATTGAGCACATTCCCAACCAGGAAAAGTTTATGCCCCAGCTGCATAAGTTTTTATCTCCCGGCGGGTCAGTATTTTTTGCATTTCCACCCTGGTGTATGCCTTATGGCGGACATCAGCAGGTATTGCCCGGAAAACTGGCTTCCAAAATGCCCTGGTATCATCTGTTACCGGGTCCTGTTTATCCGCTGGCGCTGAAACTGTTTGGGGTGAATGCTTCCGGCATTAGAACCATGAAGGAAATTCGGGATACAGGCATTTCCATCAACCGATTTTTGCGCATTTGCAAAAAGGCCTGTTTTACAGAGCAGGCAAGGCGTTTTTACCTGTTTAATCCGGTGTATGAATACAAGTTTGGCATCAAACCCCGCAGGCAAAATACCATCATCGCCAACATACCATGGCTGCGCGATTTTGTGACCATGGGGGTGTATTTTGTAGTGGTGCCTGAAAATAGCTCACACTAATCCACTTACTTTTTCGTTAATTAACACAGCAACAATGATTGCAAAGTATTATATTTGCCTTTTAACAGCGGTCATGAGAACAGCCAAAATCTTTCTTTTTTGCACTCTTTCCCTTTTGATGGTGCCTTTGCAGGCCCAGAAAAAACTGTTTAAGGGCAAGCCCATAGAATTCGGTGGCACCATAGGTGTATCAAACTATATGGGAGATTTAGCCAAAGCAGTGGCAGTGCAGGAATTCAATCCCATGGGTGGGTTAATTTGCCGTTTCAACCTGTCTGACTGGGTTACCCTGCGCGGAAATGCGCTATTCGGTCAAATCAGTGGTGATGACAAAAACTTCGCCGATAACGATGCGTTTCGCAAACAGCGCAACCTCAACTTCAAGAGCAATATTGTGGAGTTTGGCGGCACAGTAGAATGGAATTTCAAAGGGTTTGGAGAAACACAGAATGCCAATCCCCGCTCCCCTTTCCTGTTTGGCGGTATTGCTGTATTTAAGTTTAACCCAAAAACCCAGTTTAAATACATGCCCACCGATCCCAAAGGGGTTGCATTGCATGGCACCGATCTTCAGAAATACGACAATCAGTGGATAGAATTACAGCCCCTTGGAACTGAAGGTCAGGAAACAACGAAATACAATGACCGTCGACGTTATGCGCTCACACAGATCAGCATTCCGATAGGTATGGGTTATAAACAGCAATTTAAAGGTGTATGGGCATGGGGTGTGGAGCTCGGCGTTCGCAAAACATTCACCGATTACCTGGATGATGTGAGTCTGGACTATGTAGACAATCAGATTGTGGGTGGAAACAGCGGTTCTCTGGCTGCTGCACTGAAGGACAGAGGTCCGGAACTGGGTTATCAGAATTTTGACAATGGCTTGGGTCGCGGAAATTCGGCCAATAAAGACTGGTATATGTTTCTAAACTTTACCATTACAAGAAAAATCGTTGGTGGTAAAACCATTTGTTTCCAGTTTTAACGCTGGAAGAAAAAAAATTGCATTGATTGTCGCAACCTGTTTTGCGATGGGTCCCCTTATTTGTCAGAAATATTTTAGCGGTAGATTTGAAATGGGCCTGGGTGCGGGTGTTTCTAATTATCACGGAGATTTAGAGCATGGTACGTTCTACAAGCATTTTCATCCCTCAGGAATGGTATTCGGTCGGTATAACCTGAGCAGCTATTTTTCGTGGAGGAATCAGCTGGCTTACCTGAAAATAAGTGGTTCTGATGCCGGTGTTAAGGCCTATTCCAATCGCAATTTTAACTTTCAGTCTGATATCTGGGAAATGAGCAGCACGTTTGAGTTCAATTTTCAGGCCTTCGGCACCAACGTAAATGATGAACGCTGGACCCCCTACTTCTATTCAGGGTTAAGCTTTTTTGTATTCGACCCCACACGCCTCGACAATGAGGATATCAACCTCAGAAAACTGCGCACGGAAGGGCAGAGCAAACCCTACTCCAGACTGCAGCCATCAGTTCCCATTGGGTTTGGCGTTAAAACCATGCTTAATCCCACCCGAAATCGTGGTGTTTGGGTGCTTGGGGTTGAGGGGTGCTGGCGCAAAACCTTTACTGATTACCTTGACGATGTGGGCGGAATTTACCCGGATTATAAAACCATGGTAGACAACCAGGGACTTGCCTCTGCGCAATACAGCCATGCCCAGACACTAAACGGCCAGCCTTTCACACCCTCAGGAACCATGCGCGGTGATGAACATTTAAGGGATTGGTTTTATTTCATCGGATTTACGGCATCTTACCGTTTTACACCCTTAATTTGCAGATAATAAACCTGTGGCACAGAAAGAACTATTATCCCACATTGATACCCAACGGATCCCGAAACATGTAGCCATCATTATGGATGGCAACGGGCGCTGGGCTAAAAAGCAGGGCTTTCTGAGGATTTTTGGCCACCGACAGGGCGTAGACACTGTGAGGAATGTAGTAGAAACGGCAGCTGAACTGGGGGTTAAGTACCTTACATTGTATGCGTTTTCTACCGAAAACTGGAATCGTCCCAGATCCGAAGTGAATGCGCTGATGCAACTGCTGGTAGACAGCATTAAAAAAGAAACCCCTCGACTGATGCAAAACGGCATCCGATTGGAAACCATCGGCAACATGGAACAATTGCCGGCCGGGTGTAACCAAACGCTCAGTGCAACCGTAGAAGCCACAAAGGACAATGATCGCATGACCCTGATTCTGGCATTGAGCTACAGCGGTCGCTGGGATATTATGGAAGCCGTACGAAAAATTGCCGCCCGTGTGAAAAGCGGAAATCTGGAACCGGAGAACATTGGAGAGGAAGATTTGAACGCAGCCCTGAACACCGCGAAATACCCCAATCCCGATTTATTAATCAGAACCAGCGGGGAACAACGAATCAGTAATTTTCTGCTGTGGGAAATCGCCTACAGCGAAATTCATTTTACCCAGGTACTGTGGCCGGATTTTTCAACCGAAGATTTTTATAAAGCCATCATTGACTACCAAAGCAGAGAACGCCGTTTTGGAAAAACAGGAGAACAAATACAGAAGGTGATATGAGAGCGGCATTGCTAGTGTTAGGCCTAATGGCAGCAGGGAATCTGGGAGCGCAAAGCACCGATACCTCACGTTTCTTTAAATGGTATGATTATAATTTTACAGAGCCCGAAGAATTTGTCATCAAAAACATTCTGGTGGAAGAGTCCGATAACAAACCCATCCAAAAATCGCTGGTGGTGGTGTATTCAGGACTAAGCATCGGACAAAAAATTAAAATTCCGGGCAATGACATACCCAATGCCATTGATAACCTTTGGAAACTGAGTTACTACAGCGATATTCAGGTTTACATGCGTATTACAGAAGCCGGTGGCGTGAAAAACATTACCCTGAATTTCGTGGTCAAAGAACAACTTCGTATCAATGGTCATCGTTTCCCGGGGCTGAGCAACTCTCAGGCCAAAAACCTTAAGGAGGAAGCCGCCTTGAAACGGGGAATGTACATAACCCCAAACCTAATTAATAAAACCCGGGCCAAAATAATCCAGTATTACCGCGACAAGGGCTATTACAATGTTTCAGTGAAGTTTAATCGCCTGCCTGCTGCAGACGAAAAAACCGGCAAACCTATGCCGGGCTTTGAAAATTTTGATATTCTGGTGGACAAAGGTCCGAAAGTAAAGGTGTATGATTTTGCGTTTCATGGCAATGATAAATTAACCGATAAACAACTACGACACGCCATCAAAAAACTGAAGCGCAGGTATCACAAGGTAAACATCTTCGCCTCTTCCAAGTATATTGAGAGCAAGTTTGAAGAAGAAAAAGACAACATCATCACCGGGTATTTGTCCAAAGGATTCCGCGATGCGCGAATACTCAAAGACAGCATAGCGCTGATCAACCCCAAAAGAGTGGTCATTCATATTGATTTATTTGAGGGCAGCAAATACCATTTCAGAAATATCGTTTGGAAAGGCAATACCAAATACAGAAGCGGTTTCCTTGATACCGTGCTGGGTATTAAAAAAGGGAATGTATTTAATCAGACCCAGCTGGATGAAAGGCTTGGGACTGTAAACACTACCGGCGTACTGGATATTCAAAGTCTGTACATGGATGACGGCTACTTGTTTTTCCAGCTTACCCCTGTGGAAACCGGTGTTTTCAATGATTCCATAGACCTTGAAATTCGCATCAATGAAGGAACTCAGGCCAAAGTAGGACGCATATCTTGGACCGGAAACACCAAAACCACCGACAAGGTGATTTTGCGCGAAATAAGGACCAAACCCGGGGATATTTTTTCCAGGGCCGAGATTCAACGTACCATGCGCGACCTGGCGGCCATCGGATTATTCGACCCCCAGCAACTCAATGTGAACCCCAAACCCAATCCTGCCGACGGTACGGTAGATATTGACTATAAGCTGGTAGAAAAACCCTCCGATCAGATTGAATTGTCCGGCGGATGGGGGGGCAATGCCTTCACCCGCAAAGCCACACTCATTGGTACCGCCGGGGTAACGTTAAATAACTTCAGCACCCGACAGCTGCTACACCCCAAAAACTGGAATCCCGTGCCTACCGGAGATGGGCAGAAATTATCCATTAGAGCTCAAAGCAATGGCTCAAACTACCAAGGGTATAATTTCAGTTTCACAGAACCCTGGTTTGGCGGTCGTAAGCCCAATTCTTTCTCGGTGAGTTTATTCCGCACCATCAATGCTTTTGACTTTTTGCAAAGAACCAACCCAAAAAGGCAGTTTTTTATGAATACCGGCATGAGTGTGATGCTGGGCAAACGCCTGAAATGGCCTGATGACTTCTTTAATCTGCAGTATATATTCAGCTTTCAGCAATACAAAATGCAAAATCTTACCGGCGGTTTTTACGGATTTCCGGGGGGATTCAACGGCACCAGTTACAACCCTTCACTGCAGGTTATCCTAACCAGAAGCTCTGTTTCAGATCCTATTTTCCCCACCAGTGGCAGTACACTTACCCTCAGCGCACAAGGAACCCCACCTTTTTCTCTCATGCGCAAAACAGAAGTATCTCAGCTAACCCTGCAGGAAAAATACAAATGGGCTGAATTCTATAAGTGGAAAGTTGACATGGAATGGTTTACGCCTATCACCAAAAAATTGGTGCTGATGAACAAAGCACGATTTGGATTCCTGGGTTATTACAACAAACAAATGGGTACCACCTTCTTCGAACGATTTCAGGTAGGTGGTGCCGGTATCTTTGGTTTCAACATTGCTGCCGCTGAAATTATTTCGCAGCGCGGTTACGACAATTACTCTATTTCTGCTACGGCAACGGGCAGTGAAGCCGGTGCCCCTATTTTCAATAAGTTCACCACAGAACTGCGTTATGCCATCACCACGGGTCAAACCGCTACGGTATATACCCTTGCCTTCCTGGAGGCCGGTGATGCATGGAACAGCTTACGCTCCTACAATCCCTTTCAGTTGAAACGCTCTGCCGGTGTGGGCGTGCGCTTGTTTATGCCCATGTTTGGGCTTATAGGACTTGATTTTGCCTACGGATTTGATTACCGTCAGGTGCCCAGAAGCGGTAAGGCGGGACAGGTCCACTTCTTTATCGGGCAACAGTTTTAAGTCTGAGGTTTATTTTTGTAACAGTTTATTGGCCTTTCAATCAGCCAAAGCAGTTCTTTATGAATCAGCAATGACCGCATCATGGTTTTTCATGGTAATGGGTACGCAATAAACGTAATATACAGAATAAATTCGAGACTTCCTAATTAAATGTCAAACTTAATGCCCTGTGCCAACGGCATTTTACCGCTATAATTCACCGTATTGGTTTGACGGCGCATGTAGTTTTTCCAAGAATCGCTTCCGCTTTCGCGTCCACCACCGGTTTCTTTTTCACCCCCAAAGGCACCGCCAATTTCCGCACCGCTGGTGCCGATGTTTACGTTTGCTATGCCGCAATCACTTCCGGCTGAGGAGAGGAATGTTTCTGCTTCTGAAAGACTTTCGGTGAAGATGGCACTGCTCAGTCCCTGTTTCACATCATTTTGCATGGTAATAGCCTGTTCCAGCGTGTCGTATGACATTACATACAATATAGGAGCAAATGTTTCTTCCTGCACAATGTGGAAGTGATTCTGGGCTTCTGCCAAGGTGGGCTGCACATAGCATCCGCTTTCATGCCCCTCTCCATTCAATACTTTTCCGCCAAACAGTATTGTGCCTCCCTCTGAATGCAGTTGTGTGAGTGCATGGCTGTAGGCATTTACGGCAGCAGTATCAATCAGGGGGCCCATCAGATTGGTTTCGAGCAGTGGGTTTCCGATGGTGACCTGCGCATATGCTTTTTTCAGTTTGTCAACGAAGCTGTTATAAATGGATTGGTGTATGATGACACGACGGGTGGTGGTGCAGCGCTGTCCTGCTGTTCCGACAGCACCAAACAATACCGCACGCAATGCCAGATCCTGGTTGGCTTTGTCGCTCACAATGATGGCATTGTTGCCGCCCAGTTCCAGCAAGGTTTTACCCAGTCGGGAGCCCACCACCTCTGCAACGCGTTTGCCCATTCGGGTGCTTCCTGTAGCACTAACCAATGCAATGCGCCTGTCGGATGCCATTATTTCACCCATCTCCCTGTCTCCCTGCACGATGCTAAAAACGCCTTCCGGCAACTGATGAGCCATCAGCACTTTCCGTATAATATGTTGCACCGCCGCTGCAGAAGCCGGTGTTTTTTCACTGGGTTTCCATATACACACATCACCGCAAACAGCTGCAAGCATGGCGTTCCAGCTCCATACAGCTACCGGAAAATTGAAGGCCGAAATGATACCTACTACACCTAGAGGGTGCCATTGTTCAAACATTCTGTGTCCGGGCCTTTCGCTTTGCATGGTTAATCCGTATAGCTGACGGCTTAGTCCTACAGCGAAATCGCAGATGTCGATCATTTCCTGCACTTCGCCCAATCCTTCCTGCAAACTTTTACCCATCTCATAGCTCACCAGGGCACCCAGATTTTTTTTGTTTTCACGAAACGCCTCACCCATTTGCCTGACAATTTCACCACGGGCAGGAGCCGGCATGGCCCTCCAGACCGGAAAAGCAGATTCGGCGCGCTTCATCACCGCTTCATATTCAGTTTCTCCTGCCAACACCAGGGTGGTGATTTTATTACCGTCTACAGGGCTTATAATTTCGCGGGTGGTGGTTCCCAGTGCTGTTAACCATTGGGTGCCTGAAGAGGCACTTTCCAGCTGTGGGCCTATGCCCAGTGCTTTCAGTACGGGTTTGATGTCCATTATAGTACAAAGTTAGTGTTTATAGGGTATTCAGCGATGATTTGAAGCAAAAAATAGCCATGACAAAGGGTTTCAAGCTGACCAAAATCCTGAAATGCGGATAAAATGTGGATTACAATCAGGCAGATAATGACCAAAACACTTGTAGGGATGGGTTAATCATGTCTTATTTAGCGGCACAACCTTTAAAACAAAATATATCATGAACAAATCAGAACTCATCGACGCCATCGCAGCCGGTTCAAAACTGACCAAGGCTGACTCAGGCAAAGCTCTTGATGCCGCTATCGACGCCATCAGCAAATCACTCAAAAAAGGTGACAGCGTTACCCTCGTAGGTTTCGGTACCTTCTCAGTAGGTAAGCGTGCTGCCCGCACCGGCCGTAACCCTCAGACTGGTAAGAGCATCCAGATCAAAGCTAAGAAAGTTGCTAAGTTTAAGGCTGGCGCCACCCTGGCTGCTACTGTAAACAAGTAATTCTTACTTGAAGATTTTGAAAGCCCGGTTCATCCGGGCTTTTTTTATGTCTTTTCTCCAGGTTTATTGATAATCAGATAAATTCCTGCCAGTGAAAACAGTAACCCCACAATCATATTCCAGGTGATGGGCTCGTTTTCTACAATTCCCCAGGCCACCGCCACTACGGGTATAATGAACGTATTGGTACTCGCCACTAACGCCGTGGTGTGTTTGATGAGGATATTAAATGCTATCATACTCAGTGCGCTGCCTACCACACCCAGTATGGCAAGGTAACCCAAGGCCGCCCACGCCTTCTCAGGCGATGCATTCCAGTAATCCGTTATACCCGTAATCATCAGCACCATGAAATACATACTTCCCATAAAGAAAAAGGGATAGGCCGTTTTTACCATGGCCGGCAGGTGATGAAGCTTATGTTTGATAAGGTTAATATTATAACCGTACATCATCGCAGCGGCAGCAACCATCAATACTCCAGCAGGATTTATTGACTGTCCTGAATGAAAAATGAAACCCGGTGCCAGCAATATAACAGCACCCAAAATGCCCAATACCACGCCAATGAGCCCATTCCCGGTAAAACGGTCCTTAAAAAACACAACGCCCAGCAACAGCGTAAACATGGGGGTAAATGCGTTCATAATACCACTTAGCCCACTGGGAATAAGGGTTCCGGCATAACTAAACAAAAAAGCAGGAATGCCATTGCCAACCAAGCCTGACATAAACAGAAAATAATAATCACCCTTGGTCAATTTAACAGGGTTTTCGGAAATCTCCTCTTTGCGAAAATTTCTTCCCATACTGTATTGAAAAACCCACGGCAACAATACCAGCCCGGCGAGAAACTGCCGCAGGCCTGCTACCTGTATGGGTTGAAAAACCTCAAGTCCGCGCTTGATAAGTATAAAAGAACTGCCCCAGATACCACCCAGTAAAACAATAATAATCAGAGGCCACCGGGATTTTTTCACGGTGCAAAGGTAAATCCTGATGCAGGTTGAAAATCTTTGTGTGTTAAAATAAAATCTGACAAATACCTGAGGGTTTTATACCGAAATTTGTTGTCTGTATTGAAATGATGCGTCTGATTTACAGCATATTGATTTTGGTTTCAGCCCCAACATTGGCATTAGCCCAGGGGATTGTGCCGGAATCCGTGCTGTGTGCCGAAAAACAACACCTTCAGAACCGCCTGAATTTTCGGGTAAATCCCAACATTTACCACGGGTATAACATTCATTACCACAAACTTAATTTTCGCATCAATCCCAAGCGCAACGGGTATCTCAAAGGTTCGGTGTTTAGTTATTTCACCGTAGAGAAAGACGCAGACAGCATTGGCTTTGATATGAAGTTCTTCCTGCAAACTGACAGTGTGCTTTACCGGGGCTCCAAGATTCGCTTTACCCGCGCCTCTGATGTGCTTTTTATACATAAGCCCGGTGGCTGGAAAGCCAATAGTAAGGATTCCATTACCGTATTCTATCAGGGTAACCCGGCACTTTTCGGTGGAACAGGCTATTATGTGTATGATTTCCATGCCACAGGGCCCAGTGTGCATACCCTAAGTCAGCCCTACGGGGCCTATTACTGGTGGCCCTGCAAGCAGACACTTTCTGATAAAATTGATTCTCTGGATATGGTGGTAAGTACCCATTCTGATTTTCGGGTCGCCGGCAATGGTTTGCTGGTAAAGGATCAGAAAATAAACGATACAACCCGGGTTTTTCAATGGAAACACCGTTATCCCATCGCCACCTACCTGGTAGCCACAGCCATCACCAACTACGAAGAATTCAATCAGTACGCCACATTTCATAACCGCGCCGATTCGCTTTTGGTACAGAATTTTGTTTTTCCCCAAAGCAAAACCGACCTGATGCGCGATGCTGAGCCCATCTTACCCATGCTGCGGCTGTTTGACAGCCTATTTGGCGAGTATCCCTTCGTGAAGGAGAAATACGGACATGCTCAGTTTACCTGGGGCGGGGGCATGGAACATCAGACCATGAGTTTTATGGTGAATTTTAGCTTTGATCTGATGGCCCACGAACTTGCGCACATGTGGTTTGGCGATAAAGTAACCTGTGGAAGCTGGAAAGACTTGTGGCTGAATGAGGGATTCGCCACCTATCTAACGGCCCTGAGCTACCGATACCTCAAGCCCCGAAACGAATATTTAAGGATTATGCGTGAAATCCGCGATGCAGTAACAGGGGTGGATGACGGTAGCATTTTCCCGAGAGACACCGCCCAGGTAAACCGCCTGTTCAGCGGAAGACTTACCTACAATAAAGCCGCTTTTGTGCTGCACATGCTGCGGGTGAAGGTGGGCGATCAAGCCTTTTACAATGCCTGTCGTAAATACCTGAATGGCGCTCCCAGAGCCTATGCATTCGCTACCACCAATGACCTGCAGTTGCTGATGGAACAGGAATCCGGACAAAACCTGGATACCTTTTTTCAACGCTGGTATATGGGAGAAGGGTTTCCTTACCTGAATATCAACTGGGTACAAAAAGGTACTTCCATGCAGGTTACCGTGAAACAAAGACCTTCGCATCCTTCAGTACCGTTTTTTCAGGTTCCCGTACCCATTTTATTTCAGGGTAATAATCGAGACACCTTAATTACGCTATACCCCAACAAATTGGAGCAAACGTTTGCTTTTACTTTGCCATTTGCCGCAGATACAGCCCTATTTGATCCGGAGGTAGAAGTACTGGCCAAAACTTCCCTTGGGGGAATGAATCAGGATAAAACCCTCAAGGACTGGGTAGTCATCAAGGGCAATCCCGTTAGAGGCGACAAGCTGGTACTGGCAACCCTGAATATGAAGATAGATAAAATGGAAATTTTCAATATCGGCGGACAAAAATGCATGGAAACCGGTACGGACTTCTTGCATATTCCCGGAAAAAATGCTATATTTGATATAAGCCTGTTGTCGGCAGGAATCTATGTGACCAAAATCACGGGTAACAATCAACAAACGGCTTTAACATTTGTTAAATTATAAATTCATGAGAAACATCCTGGGCATAATCCTTATTATCGGCTTCACTACTGGCTTTCAATCCTGCAAAAAAGAGCCACAAAAAACAGAAGACCCTAAAATAACAAAAGGCTTAACACTCACTGTTATGCCTACGTGGGAAGGTACCAGCATGGTAACCGGCAAAATGCAATACAGCAAGCCCGATGGCGAAGTTTTGCAGTTGCGTACCTGGGGTATGATTTTAGCCAAACTGGCTTTGGTGAAGGACGACAACACCCTGGTATTGCTGGGCGATGGGTATCAGTGGGTGGATGTGGCCAGCGGCCGATTGTCATTCAACTATCCGGATGCGCCTGCCGGAAATTACAAAGGCATTCAGTTTCAACTGGGCCCGGATTCTGCCCAAAACCATGGAGATCCTACCCTATGGCCCGCCAATCACCCGCTGAATGGTAACCTGACAGGCCTACACTGGGGCTGGGCAGGTGGCTATGTGTTTCAGGCTTTCGACGGTGAATTTAAAGACAATATCTCTTCTACCGTTATCAAGGGGTTTTCATTTCATACTGCCGGCAATGTCTTCAACCAACTGTTTTTTATGCCGTTTAATTTTGAGCTGGCAAGTACCCCAAAAACTGCTGTGCTGGAGTTCAAGGCAGACGAATTTTTCAAAAACCCTACAGAGCTGCATTTGAAGGACAAATCTGTTTCGCATAGCACAGGCAATGACGAAAAAACCCTCATGAGTAAGCTTATTGGCAATGCCTCAGATGCATTTTCTGTAAAAAGCGTGAACTAATATGAAAATTGGCTTTTCGGGTCTCTTTATCATTCTTGTTGCAGCGGTATTGTTTAATGCCTGCCGCAAAGACCCGTCTATGCCCGAAGAGAAGACCCCCTATTCTGTCACCTACATCAATCCCAAAAGCATTTTCCCGGAAAAGTATGGCATGCCTGCCTTGCCCACTGATAATCCCCTCACGGAAGAGGGCGTTTATCTGGGTAGAATGCTCTTTTACGACCCGGTTTTGTCCATAGACAGCAGCATTTCCTGTGCCAGCTGCCACAGTCAGGAATATGCTTTTACCGACCCAAAGCCCTATTCTACCGGGGTTTTTGGGTTAACAACCAATCGGAATGCTCAGCCACTGTTTAATTTGGCCTATAGCCGGGTTTTCTTTTGGGATGGCCGTCAGAAAACCCTGCGGGAACTGGTGCTGGAACCCATTCAGGCCCACAATGAAATGGCCATGACCTTGCCCTACCTGCGCAAGCGGCTATCATCCATTCCCCGATACCGCGATGCATTTAGAAAAGCGTTCAACAGCGAACCCGATATTTTTAACATGACCCTGGCCATGGAGCAGTTTCTGCTTACCATCGTGAGTAAGGATTCACGCTTTACCCAAATGTGGCCGGGCAATTTTAATATCCTTACCCAGGAAGAAAAAACAGGGTTACAGCTATTTAATGGCCTTGTGGATGAAGATCCGGTAACAGGCGTACTGCGCGGTGGTGCCGATTGTTTTCATTGCCATGGCAGCGTTTTTGCCCAGGCCAATAACCCCAATTTTGGAGGTATAGCAAACAATGGACTGGACGCAGTAATCACCGATAAAGGTCTTGGTGGTATATCGGGCAAAAGCACCGATATCGGAACATTTAAAACACCTTCACTGCTAAACGTTGGACTCACTGCGCCGTACATGCACGACGGGCGTTTTGCCACCCTGGATGAGGTTATTGACCATTACAGCGACCAAATAAAATTCAGTTCACCAAACCTGAATCCCCAAATTAAAGTTCATGGTCCCAAACAGCGGTTGCTCACACCGCAGGAAAAGGCCGCTTTGAAGGCGTTTCTCCTCACCATGACAGACACGGTGTTCATCAACAACCCGGCATATAAAAATCCGTTTAAATAAACATTAGTAACCCAGTACGGGACCCAGCCAGCGCTCGGCCTCCTGCAAGGTCCAGCCTTTGCGGTTTGCGTAATCCTGAACCTGGTCTTTGGCAATTTTACCCAATCCGAAATACTGACTTTCGGGATGGGCAAAGTAGAAACCACTTACCGCCGCTGCCGGCATCATGGCCATACTTTCTGTGAGGGTTATACCTGCGTTTTCGGTTGCATTGAGCAATTTGAAAAGCGTTGTTTTTTCAGTGTGTTCGGGGCAGGCGGGATAACCCGGTGCAGGACGAATACCCCGGTAGTTCTCACGAATCAGGTCTTCGTTGCTGAGGTTTTCAGCTTGGGTGTATCCCCACCAGTGGGTTCTCACTTCGCGGTGCAGGTATTCGGCGAAAGCCTCTGCCAGCCGGTCGGCCAGGGCCTTGGCCAAAATGCTTTTGTAATCGTCGTTTTCCTTGTCGTATTGCGCCACCAGTGCATCAGCGCCGAGTCCTGCCGTAACGGCAAAACCGCCCAAGTAATCGGCTACGCCGCTTTCCTGTGTGGCAATGTAATCTGCCAGACAAATATTGGGAATGCCGCCGGCCATTTTTCGCTGCTGCCGCAGGAAGTGGAAGGTGTCCAGCACCTGCGTTTTTGCTTCATCTGCATATACGGTAACATCTTCATCTTTACTGTCGGCAGGATAAATGAAAATAACCCCTTTTGCCTGCAGGCTGTTGTGCTGAATGATTTCATCCAGCATCTCGTTGGCATCGGCAAACAACCGTCGGGCTTCTTCGCCCACTATGCTGTCTTGCAGAATATCTGGGTAGCGGCCTGCCAGTTCCCAGGTCTGGAAGAAGGGCGTCCAGTCTATGAATTCGCGCAATTCCTTCAAATCGGCATTGAAAGATTTTACGCCTGTAAATGCGGGTTTTTCCGGGGTATAGTCCGGTGTTGATGTTTGAAAACGGTTGGCACGGGCCTCATTTAGCGTAAGCAGTTGTTTATCGCTTTGTCTGCGGGCGTGATCTGCAGCCATGCGCTCATATTCTTCGCGGAGCTGGGTTTCAAAAGCGGGTTTGGTTTCGGGATTTAAGAGATTTCCTGCCACCGGCACACTGCGGCTGGCGTCCAGCACATGCACCACCGGATGCTTGTATTTGGGTGCAATTTTTACAGCAGTATGCACCTTGCTTGTGGTGGCTCCGCCAATCAGTAGCGGAATATTCATGCCCAGACGATCCATTTCTGATGCCACATGCACCATCTCATCCAGGCTGGGCGTGATCAGGCCGCTGAGGCCGATGATATCGGCGCCCCACTCACGGGCCTCGGTCAGGATTTTCTCTGTCGGCACCATCACGCCAATGTCTTTTATCTCGTAGTTGTTGCAGGCCATTACCACGCCCACAATGTTTTTACCGATGTCGTGAACATCTCCTTTAACCGTGGCTAGCAGGATTTTTCCCTGTGCCCTGGCACCGGGATTGGCCGCTTTCTGCGCTTCCAAGTAAGGCTGCAGATAGGCAACGGCTTTTTTCATTACACGGGCGCTTTTTACCACCTGGGGAAGGAACATTTTACCCTCACCAAATAAGTCCCCCACCACATTCATGCCGTCCATCAGCGGGCCCTCAATTACTTTAAGGGGTTCACCCAGTTTCTGGTGGGCCTCTTCGGCATCTTCCTCAATAAATTCGGTTATCCCTTTAATCAAGCTGTGGGTGAGACGTTCTTCCACGGTGCCTTTGCGCCATTCAGCCTCTTCTACGGTTTCTTCCTTTTTGGCTTTTACCGTTTCTGCAAAGGTCACCAATCGCTCGGTGGCGTCATCCCGGCGGTTCAGCAGCACCTCTTCCACCCGTTCCAGCAGCTCTTTGGGGATTTCATCATAAACCTCTATCATACCCGCATTCACAATGCCCATATCCAGTCCGGCTTTGATGGCGTGGTACAGGAATGCACTGTGCATGGCTTCGCGCACCACATCGTTGCCTCGGAAGCTGAAGGAAATATTGGAAATACCGCCGCTTACGCGCGCTCCCTGCAGATTCTGCTTTATCCAGCGTGTGGCTTCAATAAAGTCTACGGCATAGTTGTTATGTTCGTCTATACCGGTAGCAACGGTCAGTATATTGGGATCGAAAATGATGTCGTAGGCAGGAAAACCGGCTTTTTGGGTAAGAATTTTGTAGCTGCGTTCGCAAACTTCA
>JBEDNI010000007.1:0-19606 GCA_041170685.1 Bacteroidota bacterium
GAATATACATATACCTGCAACCCTTACTTGCTACCGTGATTGCTGTATTTCTAGGAAGGGATGAAATAACCCTTGAAAAAATCATGTATGCGCTTATGATTATTACAGGTGTTTGGCTGGTGAGTGGTAAATATCCGCTAAAAATGAGTGTGAGTGCCAAGAAAGGATAATTTTACTTCACCTTTATTATATTTGCATTCCAATTAACCAATAGTCATGCGCACCGCAGAAGCCAATACAATCCTTGAAAAAATTCAGAAACAGGTAGAAAAAAACGGTATTCAGCCCGATAAAATCGTCCCCCTCCTTCAGCAGGCCCGGGAATATGCTCTCAAAGAAGAAGACCCTTTGCTAACCCGTGCACTGCGTCTATGCTGGCAGCACCTGGAAGCCAATGAAGGCTTTGATCTGAATTATCTTGAAGATGGTGAAACCACCGAAGAGAATTTTACCTACCTGATTTCACTGGCAATTAAATCGGAAAACAACTACAACCGCGATGAAATCCGGGAAATGACCAACATGCTGCAGGCAATGGCCTAATGTTGAAACTGCGCAGACATATAGCCCTGCTTTTCATTTTTTGCACCCTCATTGTGCAAACCCCCAGAACCTGGCTCCACGATTGCCATGATCTTGAATTTGGCACACACAGCCACACCGAATCTTCTATTGAAGAGGACTGCAGCATTTGTAACCAGCCGGCCCTGATCTGCGATGATCCTACTACCCCGGAAATTAACTTTAACAACAGTTACAGCTACCAACCTTATCCAAGCTGTGAAGCGTCGTTTGTCTTCATCACCGGTGGCCTCATCCAAAACAAGGCCCCACCTGTATTGCCCTGTTAATCTATAAACAGGGCGCTGATACTTCGCCTACGAAAAGTATCAATACAGGAAAAAAATGAAACATATCACACTGGGATGCATAATCCTGCTTGCCTTTGGCCCTCTCATGGCCCAAAAGAAATGCAATGCAGTGATACGGGGACAAGTTCTGAATGTTCTCGATAGTATTCCTTTGCCATTTGCTGAAGTGTTTGTAGAGGCCGGGCACGTACATTCGCAAAGCAGTGCAGATGGTTATTTCTCGCTCAATTCCCTGTGCAAGGGACCGGTTTTATTAGAAATTGACAGACAGGGGTTTCAGCACCTGCATCTGGAATTATTGCTTTTTAGCGATACCCAGATTCTGATTTATCTGGTTCCGACGACAAGTTGGTCTGACACCATCACCATTCACGCAATAAAAGAGAAATCTGCAGCAATGTCGCTAACTAGCCAGGATATCATGGAGCAAAACGATCGTGATTTGAGTCAAATCAGCACTTTGTTGCCCGGGATTCAGCTGTTGCAGGGCGGCCGAAATCAGAGCAAGCCTATGGCGCATGGAATGTTTGGATTAAGACTTCCCATCATCAGTCAGCAGTTCAGGCTTGAGGGACAGTCATGGGGAAATGACCATAACCCGGAAGCCGATGCAAGGGGTTTTGATGAAATTGAATGGGTGAAAGACGCTTCTGTGCTAAAGTTTGGGCATGATGCCATTGGCGGAGCACTTCGCCTGCAACGGAATCCCCGGGCACATGAAGGCGAGCAAAACCTTGACCAGATAGTATCATACAACAGCAACGGACACCAAGTGGGCTACGCGGCCCGTTTTATACAGAAAGCAGACAGTATGGCACCCATTATTTATGGGAATGCCGCGCACAGAAGGTCGGGGAATTACCGCACCCCAGATGTATGGCTGGAAAATACAGCTTTGTCTGAAACATCACTCTCAGGAGGATACGCAAAAACAGGCAATGGCAGAGAAACCAGAATGGATGGGGAATTTTACCGTTTTGAAAGCGGCATCTTCAAGGGCACCCGCACAGGTAATGTAGAAGACTTACTTAAGGCAATCAACCGAACCCATCCGGACACAGACAATCAATTTTCATACCGTATAGAACAGCCCAGACAGGTTGCGCTTCACGCAACATTGCAGGGTTCCGTGATTACAGCAAATCAACGCGGCAGAAAAGAGTGGTATTATGCCTTACAATATGACCAGCGGAGGGAGTTTGACTTCCACCGAAACAGTGCAAATCGCTTTCCTCAGCTGGACCTTATCCTGTTTTCACCTTCGGTAATTTTTAGGCAAGTAATTAAAATAAACGCAAATGCACATGGGGAGTGGGGTAATCAGACTACAGGCTATTTGCACCGGTTTGGTGGTTTTTATTTCCTGCCTGATTTTCAGGGATGGAGCAATGGGACTTACGGAATTCTTCATAAACACGTTAAAAAGGTTGCCCATACATTCAGCCTCCGGCTGGATGAAAAACAAATCGCTGCCCGGGAACGTGTAAACGGCATCTGGCAACATCAATCGCGTTTTTTCATCAACTACAGCGCAGCATATACAGGTGTGATTCAAACCGAGAAACACCTTTTGCAATGGCATTTATCACGCATGTGGCGCGCTCCGTGGGTCAATGAGCTCTATTCATCGGGTGTGCACCACGGTGCCGCTTCTTTTGAGCAGGGAAACCGAAATCTGGATATAGAAATAAGTTACAGGGCCGAAATGGAATGGGAATATCATCCTAACCAAAAATCCACCATTTATCTATCCCCTTTTTTCAATTACATGCCGGGATTCATTAATCTCACCCCTATGCGGGATGCAGTTCAAACAGTACGCGGCGCATTCCCCGGTTTTGAATACCTGCAGAGCAACGCACGTTACGCTGGAGGTGACCTGCAAATCAAAGCGCTGCTTTCCAATCGGTTGGAAATACAGAATGAACTTCAATACGTTGATGGGAAATACACACAAAACAATCGATATCCGGCATTTTTACCCCCGGTCAGAATTCAAAACAGGCTACACTGGAAATCCAAAAGACTGACATACACGGCGCAGCATGAATTTATAGGCAGGCAAAACCTGTATAACAAGGGCAGTGATTTCCTGCCTCCTCCCTCCGCCTATCACCTATTTCACCTAAAGGTAAAATCAACGCAGGAAAAACAAAATTCATGGCGATGGCATGTTGAAATAAACAACTTACTCAACCGTAGCTATCGCAGCTATATGGATCGTTTCAGGTACTTTATGGATATGCCGGGGCGAAACATTCGCATGGTTATCATCAAACCTTTACACCACCATCACAAAAAACACCTTTAACCTAATATACAAAAAAAACATGAAAAAAACAAATTTCTTTCTTGTAATGGCTGCCATAACAGCACTGTTCAACCTCACATCCTGCCATAAACATGACGAAGGTGAAAATATCACCACGGTTAAGTTGACGCTTACCCCAAAATCGGGCGGAAATGCCCAAACATTTGTCTGGAGCGACCCCGACGGCATTGGCGGAAATGCCCCAAAAAAAGCGGATACCATAGTTTGCGATTCAACAGAAAATTACAATGGAGAAATACAATTTTTCAATGGAGATGAAGACATCACCCCTGAAATCAGAAATGAAGGTTCAGAACATATTATTTGCTATAGTGGACCGACCTCAGATGTCCTTGAAATCAATGCCACAGACAGCGATGGAAAATATGCCATTGGCTTATCTACAGAATGGAAACCTGTTAAAAAATCTGTTGGCTTAGTAAGAATTATCCTCAAACACCAGCCTGAAAGCAAGGATGGAACCTGCGATAAAGGAGAAACTGATGTAGATGTTACCTTCCCCCTGTTCATCAGGTAAAACATCTTTTTATTGCAGGTGTTTTGAAACTTTGATGCAATGAATGCTGTAATTTTGCAAACCATGTCATCAGAAACAGCCAATTTAAAAAGCACAGCCCTATCGGATCTTCATATCTCACTGGGGGCTAAAATGGTACCTTTCGCGGGCTTTAATATGCCTGTATTGTATACAAATCTCATTCAGGAGCACCACACTGTTCGCAACGAAGTGGGAGTTTTTGACGTGAGCCACATGGGAGAATTCTATGTAGAAGGCCCTAAGGCATATGATTTGGTAGAATATGTGACCAGCAATGACGTTTCAACCTTGAGTGATGGCCGTGTGCAGTACTCATGCCTTCCAAACGAAAATGGAGGTATTGTAGATGATTTGCTGGTATACCGTGTGAATGCAGAAAAATACCTGCTGGTGGTGAACGCCGGCAACATTGACAAGGATTTTGACTGGATTTCCAAACACAATGAAAAATTTGGGGCTACCTTAAGTAACCATAGCGACCAATACAGCTTACTGGCAGTGCAGGGTCCAAAAGCAACAGCCACTTTGCAAAAGCTCACATCCGTAAACCTTTCTGACATTCCTTATTACCACTTCACCATGGGTGAAATGGCCGGCTTAAAGGATGTCATCATCAGCAATACCGGTTACACAGGTGCGGGTGGTTTTGAAATTTATATTAAAAATGCCGATGCCAGAGCCATGTGGGATGCCATTTTTACCGCAGGAGCAGATGCCGGAATAAAACCTATTGGTCTGGGTGCCAGAGACACTTTGCGACTGGAAAAAGGATTTTGTTTGTATGGCAATGATATCAACGACACCACATCACCCATTGAGGCAGGTTTGGGATGGATCACCAAATTCAATCACCCTTTCGTAAACAGCGATTATCATAAACAGCTGAAAGAAAACAAGCCCTCTAAAAAACTGGTGGGCTTCAAGCTGATTGACAAGGGTATTCCACGTCAGCATTACCCCGTTTGCGATGAAACGGGCAACCCCATTGGGGAAGTTACCAGCGGTACGATGTCGCCGACACTGAATGAGGCTATTGGTCTGGCTTATGTACCTGCAGCGCTCTCCACGGCAGGTAGTACCATTTTTATTGAAGTACGCGGCAAACTCCTCAAAGGCGAGGTTTGTAAGCTTCCATTCTTTTAAACTCAAGGGTTCAGTGGCTTAACTGACAGGACATTCCGAAACGGAATGGTTTTCCCTGATGCGGTGAGGGTATGATGGGTAAAATTCAGATGGATAATCGGCGATATCATTATTTTTATCTCGCATCGGTTATCCAGATATCGGATTTCGCAATTCAACTTTTGTTCGCACCAGCTCTGCCAGTTATTAAAAACGTCAGACTGAGTCATCATTCAAAACGCAATGCATCGATGGGATTGAGGCGAGCCGCCCTTGTAGCGGGGTAAATACCGGCCACAAGACCTACTACCATACAAACCAGCACCGACATTAGCATCCATTTCCAAGGAATAATGAAGCCTGTACCCAGGCCCAGCCCGACCAAATTGCCAAGCAAAATCCCCAGCACAATCCCTCCAAGTCCGCCGAGCTGACAAATTACAACCGCCTCTGTTAAAAACTGATTTCGGATTACAGCCGATGAAGCACCCAGTGCTTTCCTTACGCCAATCTCTCGGGTTCTTTCCGTTACCGATACCAGCATAATATTCATTAAACTCACTGCCGCTCCAATGAGAGTAATGATGGCAATGATAGTTCCTACCAAGGTAACCATCTTTAAATTATCAATTGCATCCTTGGCAATCGCATCACTTTTGGTTAAGTTAAAATCATCGGTTTTTGCACTACCCAGCCCACGAATCCTTCGCATCAGCAAATAGGCCTCATCCATGGCCGGATCGAGTTGTTCAATCCTGTTTACAGCCACATTAATAAAATAATTTTCTTTGCCATTATTAAAATCCATCCTAGATCGGCTCACCGGAATAAAAACAACCCTATCTCCGCCCGACATCCCCATGCTGGAGCCCTTTTCAGCCAAAATGCCTGCCACCCTAAATGTTTTACCGTTTACTTTGATAATTTCACCTAAACCTGACTTCCCCAGCAATGAATTGGCAATCTCTTTCCCAATGATGGCAAGGGGTAAGGCCAGATCAACATCATTGGATGTGAAATTACGGCCTTGTTCCAGTTCATAGCTGGCTGTTTTAAGGTAATTCTCATCCACCCCAATAACCCGGGTGTTGGGATTGGTTTCCTTGTTTTTGTATCGGACTTTTGCCGTCATATCCGCATTTCTGCTAATCGATACCTCAGCAGGAAAGGCAAATGACTTTTTGAAACTGCTTGCCTGTGTCCATGAAATGGGCTCGGCAATGGTGCTTCCGGGTGCCCCATGTCTTTGAAACCCCTGAATATTTCTGATGTTAAAACTTTGGGATCCCATTCGTGAGAACGTCTTGGTAATTGCACTGTTCATGGCATCTATCGAAGTAAGAATTCCCACCAAGGCGGCAATTCCAATGGCAATAATCAAGCAGGTGATTACAGTCCTGAGCAAGTTGGTTTTTACCGCTTCCAGACCTTGCCTGATATTTTCTTGAATGCGCATCTAGATTGTGATGAAGGAAACGACGTTCCCTAAGCGTTGAAGCTCTGACCGCAGCCGCAGGTTTCTTTTGCATTGGGATTATTGAAGGTAAATCCCCGGTTATTCAAACCATTTTCCCAGTCAACCACCATACCCAGAACATACATTACATGGGCTTTGTTCATTACCACTGCGATGCCCTCAACCGCGTATTCTCTGTCACCGTCCTCCTTCTTGTCGAAAGCAAGCAGATAACTCAATCCGGAACAGCCGCCACCTTTAACTCCAATTCTGAGATACGATTCCTCAACACCGGCCAGTTCGCTTTTCAGGCGGTGTAGTTCAGTGATTGCAGACTGGGTAAACTGAATCGGCGGAGCCTCTACATGAACATTCGTTATTTCCATGAGTATAATATGCAAAGTTAACATTTTTTTACACGAATCGTTTCTAACTGCCCATGGCAATAATCGTACTCAATATAATTATATTTGCAGAACCCAAAAAATGAACAACGTCGAAGTCTTTATTGAAGTTCTAAAGTTCATCCTTCCAGCCATCATGGTGTTCTTTACAGCCTATTTTGTGCTCAAAAATCAAGGGGAATCCCAACTGACAAGATTGCGGCTGGAGATATTAAAACAAAATCAGCATGTACTAACGCCCATCAAGCTGCAGGCCTATGAAAGAATGACCCTTTTTCTTGAGAGAATTAGCCCCATTCAGCTGCTGCAAACACACAATCAGCCGGACATGAGCGGAAAAGCACTCAGGCACATCCTCATTACTACCGTTCAAAACGAATACAACTACAACTTATCTCAGCAGATATACATGAGTTCGCAGGCCTGGAACCTGATTAAAGTAGTGAAGGAACAGGTGATCAAGCTCATTCAGGAAGCATCTGCAGGTATGCCCGAGCAGGCCACTGCCAATGATCTGAGCAGCATGATTGTGGATTATCTTAAAAACCATGGCGAACAGCCCACAGATAAAGCCATACAATTCATTAAAGCCGAAGTCAGCCTGATGTTTGGTCAGCCATAACCGATGAAAAAAACAGATTCCGGAATTCCGATTGAAGAGGTGTATACCGCGCCTTCAGGCATGCAAGAACTGCCCGGCGAATTTCCCTATACTAGGGGCATCAGAAAAGACATGTACCGCGGAAGGCTTTGGACTATGCGCCAATATGCGGGATTTAGCACCGCTGAAGAAAGCAATGAACGCTATCATTATCTTTTGTCGCAGGGCACAACAGGCCTGTCTGTAGCTTTTGATTTGCCCACCCAGATTGGTTATGACAGTGATCATGCCATAAGTGAGGGTGAAGTGGGCAAAGTCGGTGTGGCCATTGATTCACTGGCTGATATAGAAACCCTTTTCAAGGGAATTACCTTGCAAAACATTACCAGCAGCATGACCATCAATGCCACCGCATCTACGCTGCTGGCCATGTATGTGGCACTGGCCAAAAAACAAGGTGCAGATTTAAGTAAAATTTCGGGAACCATACAAAATGACATTCTAAAGGAATATGCTGCCAGAGGTACTTATATCTATCCTGTTAGGCCCAGTATGCGCATCATTACCGATATTTTCGCCTGGTGCAGCCGGGAATTACCTAAGTGGAATACGATTTCTATTAGCGGTTACCATATTCGGGAAGCAGGAAGCACCGCAGTGCAGGAACTGGCTTTTACCCTTTCTAATGGAAAAGCGTATGTAAAAGCAGCACTGGAACAAGGTTTGGATATCAATGTATTCGGTAAGCGCCTCTCTTTTTTCTTCAATGCACACAACAACCTATTTGAGGAAGTAGCAAAATTCAGGGCTGCCAGAAGAATATGGGCTTCCATCATGAAGGAAATGGGGGCTACGGCACCCGAAGCCATGATGCTTCGATTTCACACCCAAACCGGGGGCTCAACCCTCACAGCACAGCAACCGGATGTAAACATTGTTCGTGTGGCTATACAATCTATGGCTGCAGTGCTGGGCGGTACCCAAAGTTTACACACCAATGGCTTTGATGAAGCGCTGGGTCTCCCCACTCAGGATGCCGCACGTATTGCACTCCGCACACAACAAGTAGTGGCGCATGAAAGCGGTATCACAGATACCGTAGACCCGCTGGGAGGCAGCTACTTTATTGAAAATCTTACCGATAAGATGGAGAGTGAAGCACGTAACCTGATTGCCCTTATCGATGATATGGGTGGGGCTGTAACTGCTGTTGAAAACGGGTGGATGCAGGATGAAATCGCCAGAAGCAGCTATAACTATCAAAAAGATATAGATAACGGTAAGAAAGTTATAGTCGGAGTAAATGCTTTTAATACGGATCAACAACAATCCACACCACCGATATTGAAAATAAACGACAACATCAGACTCACTCAGACCCAAAAACTGCAGCAGTTAAAATCCGACAGGAATCAGGAGCAGGTTCAAGCGAATTTGACCCAACTTTCGGAGGCCGCCAAAAATGGAAATAACCTCATGCCTAGCATTTTAACTGCTGTGGAAAGCTATGCTACTTTGGGTGAAATTGCCGACGTACTTCGACAAGAATTCGGAGAATACAAAGCTTGAGCGTTGCGCTTTTATATTACTGCAAAAAAAGTTTTTAGACAAGCAAAAAAAGTTAGCACATTGTGAATTTTTGTTATTTATTAGCAGAATATTTCATCGTTAATACGATGATCGGCTAACCAATCACTTAATCAACCATAATAGCACTCAATGAAGAAATGACTCCGGGAAAATCTACCACTGAAAATAAGAGCCATGAACTTGCCTGGCTGGAATGTCTGAAAATTATTAAAGACAATGTCAACCCACAGAGCTACAAAACGTGGTTTGAGCCCATCAAGGCCATCAAGTTGCAAAACAAAGTATTGACCATTCAGGTTCCCAGCCAGTTTTTTTATGAGTGGCTGGAAGAGCACTACGTTCAGCTATTACACAAGACACTGAAAAAAGTGATTGGCCCTACCGCCAAACTGGAATACAACATCATCATTGAAACAGCCGGGCACGACCAAATGCCCTACACCATTAACCTCCCAACCGGTAATAGCAGCAAACCCGCCCAAAATGAATTGGGCATGCCTGTAAATCTGGATACGCCGATAAAAAATCCTTTCATCATTCCCGGATTGAAAAAGATGAATATCGACAGCCAGCTGAATCCACGCTACACATTTGATAATTTTGTGGAAGGTGAGTGCAACAAACTGGCCCGCAATGCAGGTCTGGCCATTGCCAGCAAACCCGGAGGAACTGCTTTTAACCCGCTTATGGTATTTGGTGGTTGCGGATTGGGTAAAACCCACCTCGCTCACGCCATCGGTAATTTGATAAAGCAAAATCACAAACAAAAAGTGGTAGTGTTTGTGAGCGCTGAAAAATTCATCAATCAATTTATCGATTCAGCCAAACAAGGCAACAACAACCAATTCATCAACTTTTATCAGTATCTCGACGTTCTGATAGTGGACGATGTTCAGTTTTTCTCCAAAAAAGAAAGAACCCAGGAAATATTCTTCCAGATATTCAACCACCTGCACCAGAATGGAAAACAGATAATCCTTACCTGCGACCGTCCTCCCAAAGATCTGAAAAACATGGATGAGCGCCTGCTCAGCCGCTTTAAATGGGGCCTGAGTGCTGATCTGGGAACTCCCGATTTTGAGACCCGTGTGGCCATTCTGGAAAACAAGATGTATCAGGACGGCATCAGCCTGCACCGCGATATCGTGGAATACCTGGCGCATAACATTGACAACAACATCCGCGAACTGGAAGGCGCCCTCATTTCATTGCTGGCACAGTCTTCACTTACCCGCAAACAGATTGACCTGAACCTGGCCAAGCAGGTGGTGAAAAACTTCGTGAAAAACAGCACCCGTGAAATTAGCATTGAGTACATTCAAAAACTGGTTTGCGACTTCTACAACATCCCTGTGGAAGCGGTTAAATCCAAAACCCGCAAGCGTGAAATTGTACAGGCACGCCAGATTGCAATGTATTTCACCAAAGACCTAACCAAAGCATCGCTCAAAAATATTGGTATGTTCTTCGGAGGCCGCGACCACAGTACTGTGATTCACGCCTGCCAAACCGTAAACGACCTGATGGAAACCGACAAAAAATTCCGTCATGACGTTGAAGAAATAGAAAAGCGAATTAAAATCAACACATTCTAACCCAAAAATCCCGCCCCGGCGGGATTTTTTATGCAGCATACAAATTTCATATCATCTGTAAAAAATGCCATAAAAGGACTTCGTGTAGCTTTTCGTGAACAACGAAATCTTCGAATTCAGGCAATGATGGCGGTATTAACCATAGCCCTCGGAATCTGGTTGAAAATTACCCGCATGGAATGGGCTATTATATTTACCTGTATTGGCTTGGTGATGGGGCTGGAACTGCTCAATTCTGCCCTAGAAGTTCTACTGGACAAACTCCACCCTGAAAAAGACACTGCTATTGGCAAAGCCAAAGACATTGCTGCGGCCGCCGTTTTGCTGGCCTCAGTTTGCAGCGTAATTGCCGGTTTCTGGATTTTTTACGTGAGAATCTCAGTGCTGTTTAACTGATACCGAAAGCTCATCAAGCTGCGCCTGATCCAGCGCAGAAGGGGCATCAATCATCACATCGCGGCCTGAATTATTTTTAGGGAAAGCAATATAATCGCGGATGGTTTCGCTGCCTCCAAACAAACTGCACAAACGATCAAAACCAAAGGCAATGCCGCCGTGCGGTGGCGCACCATATTCAAACGCATCCATAAGGAAACCAAACTGGGCACGGGCTTGTTCGGGCGTGAAGCCCAACAGATCAAACATGCGCTCCTGCAAACTGCGGTCGTGGATACGGATACTGCCTCCGCCCACTTCCACCCCATTAATCACAAGGTCGTAAGCATTGGCACGCACAGCACCCGGATCGGTTTGCATTAAATGAACATCTTCGGGCAGCGGGCTTGTAAACGGATGGTGCATAGCATGCCAGCGGCCGCTCTCTTCATCCAGTTCCAGCAAGGGGAAATCAACCACCCAAAGCGGTTTGTAATTAAACGGATCGCGCAGACCCAGACGGGTACCCATTTCCAGACGCAGTTCATTGAGCTGCTTTCTTACTTTGTTTAATGCGCCTGCCAGCACGAGAATCAAATCACCGGGTTTGGCGTTGCACGCTTCTGCCCAGGCAGACAATGCAGCCTGATCAAAGAATTTATCTACGGAAGACTTAAAAGTGCCGTCCTGTTCCACTCGACAATAAATGAGTCCGGTGGCACCAATCTGTGGGCGTTTCACAAATTCAGTAAGATCATCTATTTGCTTGCGGGTATAGCCTGCAGCACCGGGAGCACATACAGCCAGCACGGCTTCGCTGTTGTCGAATACGCCAAATCCCTTGCCCTTGGCTACGCTGCCCAGATCCACAAATCGCATATCAAAGCGCAAATCGGGTTTATCGCAGCCATAGTACTGCATGGCATCAGCATAAGTCATCAAAGGAACAACAGGTAGGTCTATGCCTTTCACTTTGCTGAAAAGATGGCGGGTTAATCCCTCAAAAACCTGCAAAATATCTTTGCGTTCCACAAAGCTCATTTCGCAGTCAATCTGGGTAAACTCGGGCTGTCGGTCGGCACGCAAATCTTCATCGCGGAAGCACTTCACAATTTGAAAGTAACGGTCAAACCCGCTCACCATCAGCAATTGCTTAAATGTTTGCGGGCTTTGGGGCAGCGCATAAAACTGTCCCGGATTAAGGCGGCTCGGCACCACAAAATCACGGGCTCCTTCGGGAGTGCTTTTAATCAGCACAGGGGTTTCCACCTCTAAAAATTCTGCATCACTCAGGTAACGGCGAACTTCCTGTGCCATTTTATGACGAAGCACCATGTTGGCACGAACCGTATCGCGGCGCAGATCCAGGTAACGGTATTGCATGCGAAGGTCATCGCCACCGTCAGTTTCGTTTTCAATCAGAAAAGGCGGGGTTTTGGCCGGATTCAATACTTTAAGCTCCGTTACAATAACCTCAATATCGCCGGTCGGTATCTGGGGATTCTTACTTTCCCTTTCCGCCACTTTTCCGGTTGCCTGAATCACAAATTCACGACCGATTTCTGCGGCTTGCTGCAGCACTTTGGCGTCATACCCTTCATTAAATGCCAATTGGGTAATTCCGTAACGGTCGCGAATATCAATAAACGCCATGCCTCCCATAGTTCGGACGCGTGCGGCCCAGCCGGCAAGGGTTACTTCCTTGCCGGCATCGGCAATTCTCAGTTCTCCACAGGTGTGCGATCGGTACATGCCGCGAAATTACGCGAAAAGCCCGTTATCAGAACAGGATTTCTGCCTTAATGTCGTAAAAATCAGCCTTTAAAATGCTGCCAGCCCTGGGCCTTGATTTCAAAACTTGCACCGGATTTGCCGATGAGCCTGTAGTTACCTTTGTTGGCTGTGGCGTGGCCAATGATGGTGAAATCGGGGTGGCTCTTTAATTTTTCGTAGTGTTCCTGAGCGACCGTAAACAGCAATTCGTAGTCTTCACCTCCGTTTAATGCCACCACCGTTGGATTCAAATCAAAATGCAGGGCCTGTGTTACTGCCTGAGGGTCGATGGGCAATTTTTCATCATATATATCAAAGCCACAACCCGAGTGCATCCCTAAATGATGAATTTCACTGGCCAAACCATCACTGATGTCAATCATACTACCGGGCACTATTCCAAGCTGTGAAAGGGTTTGCACCACATCCAGCCTGGCGTCTGGGCGCAGCTGCCTACCCACAATATATTCATGGCCCGCAAGGTCTGGCTGCATGCCGGGATGGTCCATAAATACCTTTTTCTCACGCTCTAGTATCTGCAATCCCATATAGGCAGCACCCAAATCCCCTGATACCACCAGTAAATCATTTTCCGAGGCCCCTGAACGCTTGCACAGCTTTTCTTTAGACACATGACCATACACCGTAACGGTTAGGGAAAGACCACGCGGAGATGCGGTTGTATCACCACCTGCCAGATCTACGTTGTACTTCTCGCAGGCCAGCTTAATGCCGGCATAAAGTTCCTCCACGGCTTCCAGCGAAAACCGGTTGCTCAGTCCCAGAGAAACTAAAATTTGCGAGGGTGTGCCATTCATGGCACATATATCACTCACAGCGGTGGCTACAGCTTTGTAACCAAGGTGTTTCAGCGGATGAAATGACAAATCAAAATGGATACCTTCAAACATGGCATCCACCGTCAGCAGTCCGTATTCCGGGCCGCCGGATTCAATCACGGCGGCATCATCGCCAATGCCCAATACCGTTGAGGTATTTTTATTTGCGAAAAACGAAGCCAGGTGGTTAATTAGTCCAAATTCACCTAAGTCGCTCAGTTCCGTTCTGTCGTTGTTTTCAAACATATTTTAATAAGCTATACAAACATTTTTCGGTTCAGTAAAGAATCGCATGGCTTCCCAGCCGCCTTCACGCCCAACACCGCTTTGTTTCACACCGCCAAACGGAGTGCGCAAATCGCGCAGCAACCAGCAATTCACCCACACGATACCGGATTGCAAAGCTTCGGCCATGCGGTGGGCCCTTTTTAAGTCGCTCGTCCACAAAGTGGCTGCCAAGCCATAGGCTGTACCGTTTGCCATCTCCAGTACCTCTTCTTCCGTTTCGAAGGGAATTAAGGTTATTACGGGACCAAATATCTCTTCCGTATTGGTGCGGCAGGTTGCATTCAGACCTTCAATGATGGTGGGTGCAATAAACCAGCCGTTTTCAAAACCCGCCGGTTTTACCGCGTGTCCTCCACATAAAACGGTACCGCCCTCCTGTTTGGCAAGTTCAATGTAAGACAAAACTTTCTCAAAATGGGGCTTAGAAACGATCGCTCCCACGCGCGTTTTGTCATCAAACGGATCTCCAACCTGCATTTTGGCTACTTCTTGCAAGAGAGCGGATTTGAAGGCATCATACACACCGGTATGTACAAATACCCTGGAGCCGCAAAGGCAGATTTCACCCTGATTCAGAAAGGAAGAACGCACACTGGTTTTTACCGCTTCGGTCAGGTCGGCGTCATCAAAAATAATGTTGGGATTTTTACCTCCCAGCTCCAGACTCAGTTTCTTAAACATGGGTGCAGCCACCGAAGCAATGTGCTTACCTGTAGCAGTTCCACCTGTAAAGGAAATGGCTTTGATTTCCGGATGTTCTACAATAGCTTGCCCGCAAGTGCTTCCCAAACCATGTACCACGTTGAGAACGCCGGGAGGCAAACCTGCCTTGTTTGCAATTTCGCAAAGCAAGTGGGCCGTAAATGGTGTAAACTCGCTGGGCTTGGCTACCACACAGTTTCCTGCAGCCAGTGCGGGGGCTATTTTCCAGGTAAAAAGATATAGCGGAAGATTCCATGGGCTAATACATCCCACAACTCCCACCGGTTGTCTGAGTGTATAATTGATAGCACGTGTATCGGTCTGGTGACTTTCAGAGGCAAATTGTACGGCAGCCGTGGCAAAAAACCGAAAATTCTGCGATGCGCGCTGCATTTCAGATTTTGACAACCAGAGCGGCTTCCCTTGGTCGCGGCTTTCTGCTGACGCGAGCTCGTCTATTTGGGTTTCTATGCCCTCGGCAATGGCATTCAGGATGCGAAAACGGTCTTCTGCGGGCATGGCTTTCCATGCAGGAAATGCCATTTTAGCTGCATCTACGGCTTTTTGCACATCATGGCTTGTACCGTTTGCAATTTTTGCAAAAACCTCTCCGCTAGCAGGGTTATAATCATCCAGATATTCATCGCCGGTGGGCGCAAAAAATTCGCCGTTGATAAAATGGTTGATGCTGATCATGGTTTGAATTGCTGTAGTTTAAAAGTACCCATTATTTCAGTTCGCTTGGGTGAAGACCAAATGTAATCTTCAGTTATCATTATATTGTAACCCTTTCCGGGCAAATAACTCAGCACCTGGTCTCGGTTTACCCACACACTGCGTTTGCGGGTTTTAATTTCCATCATTTCCAGGTTTTTATTTCGGCGGGTAATGCTGATTTCCTGAATTTCCAGTGTGGTATCTTTGGCAGCATAGCGGCTTATACTTAGGAGTTCGTTGCTGTCTGTGTTCGCGGTAAAAGCGTTTTGATAAACTGCCGAAGACATGTCCAATGCCATAAAAGGCTGCAGTTCTGTTGCCCAATCAAGTGAATCGGCGCTGAATGAAGCAACTTCCTCACCCACGGCAATGGTTTTTTCCAGTCCGGGCTGCATGGTTGTTAGTTTATTCACCTCGTTTTGAAAAAAGGCTTTCAAATCGGGCATCCCTTTCTGCAAAACTGCCTTCTCTGCATTCTTACCGCATCCCATCAGCAGCGATAAAAAGATTAAAAATGCGTACCTCAAAACAGTGCCCTCCCGGTCATAGCCTCGGGTTGAGGCAGCTGCATCATTTTTAAAACAGTAGGCGCCACATCGGCGAGAATGCCATTTTGCAGATTTGGATTTACTGATCTACTTATCAACCAGCAAGGCACGGGATTGGTGCTGTGTGCCGTATTGGGGGTTCCATCCTCATTCACGGCCATATCGGCATTACCGTGGTCGGCTATCACCAAAAAATGGTAGTTGTGCTTCAAACCTGCTTCTACCAGCTGTCTCAGATAATCATCTACCGTTTCGCAGGCTTTCACAATAGCATCAAAAACACCGGTATGCCCAACCATATCAGGGTTTGCGAAGTTCAGGCAGATAAAATCGGGTTGCTTTTCTTCCAGAAATGCAATGGCTTTGCCGGTAAGTTCGGGAGCACTCATTTCAGGTTGCAAATCATAGGTTGCCACCTTCGGTGAGGCTGCCATAATGCGTTCTTCACCGGCAAAAGGCTCTTCTCTTCCACCTGAAAAGAAAAAAGTAACGTGCGGATATTTTTCGGTTTCGGCCGCCCGCAACTGGGTTTTACCGGCGCGGCTGAGTACTTCGCCCAACGTATCGGTCAGGTTCTGATTTTCAAAGATCACCCCGGCAATTTTGAATGTTTCATCGTATTCGGTGAGGGTGTAATAGTCCAGACTCAGGGCACGCATTCCCTGATCGGGGAAGTTTTCCTGTGTGAGTGCCCTGGTGATTTGCCGTCCGCGGTCGGTGCGAAAATTAAAGCAGAGAACCGTATCACCTTCTTTTATCAATCCTTCGTTACCGGGCAAACAACGCATCGGTTCCATAAATTCGTCGGTAATACCGGCGGCATATTTTGCCAGAATTCCCTGTTCGGCCGATTCTACAAATTCACCCACCCCTTTTACCATGAGGTCGTAGGCTTTTTTTACGCGTTCCCAGCGCTTGTCTCGGTCCATGGCAAAATATCTGCCTACAATGGTACTGAGTTTAACTCCGGTATCTTTTAACTCGTTCTGAAGGGTTTTAATGTAGTTTTCTCCGCTTTTTGGATCGGTATCTCTACCATCCAGAAATGCATGGATAAAAACGTTTTTTATGCCTGCGGAGGAAGCCAGTTTACCCAGCGCAATAGCATGATTGATATGTGAATGCACACCTCCATCGCTCACAAGGCCAATCAGGTGAAGATCTCCCTTACATGCAAACACTTTTTTCAGCATTGCATTTTCGGAAATGCTGCCATCGGCGAAAGCCTTGTTGATGCGCACCAGCATTTGCCATACAATCCGCCCGGCACCAATGTTCATGTGGCCCACTTCACTGTTTCCCATCTGCCCTTCCGGCAAACCCACATGTTCGCCATCGGTTCTCAGCGAGGCATGGGGAAATGTATCCCACAGCATATCGGTGAAAGGGGTTTTGGCATTCCAAACAGCATCGCTGCGGTCATGCCTTCCTATGCCCCAGCCATCCAGAATCACAAGTGCTGCTTTTTCCGACATGCTGCAAAGTTAAGTCATCCCCGCGGCCAAGGGATAACTTTTCTTTCATTTCAGCGCCAATGATTGTAGGTTTGTATCAATAATGACTTCCCAACGGTTTAGCACACTTTTTGCACTGATTACCACCATGCGCAGATTCTGTATTTTGGCAGGCATATCGCTGCTTACCATATTCGCCAGGGACGTCAGTGCTCAAGGGCATGTAACAGTGGAGGTAGAACCTTCCGTAAAAGAAATGGAAGAAACACGAACTGCACGCCGGAAAGCCAACTCAGACAAAGTGCGTGGTTATCGAATACTCATCGGTTTTTTTTCTACACGAGCCGAAGCAGAAGCCCTGAAAGAGCAGGCACAGGATCCGTTCGGCGCCAAATATGGGGTTACTGTCATTTACGATGAGCCCAATTTTAAGGTTTACGTGGGCCAGTTTACCCTTTCGGATGACGCCGATGCCGCATTGGTGGAAATACGCCGAAAATTCAGCAGCGCCACACGCATTTCAGACATTATAAGGCGGACTGCAAAATAAGTGTGGTTTAATTCGCCATGTTCAATAAATTTGCGGTTTCGCTAATAAGAAATGCCAGGTAAACTCGATAGCAAAACCTTGAAAATAAAGGAGGAAGTGCGCGAGATATTCACGGCATACCTTGAAAAGAAAAAGCAGCGCAAAACCCCCGAACGATACGCCATTCTGGATGAAATCTACACCCACAAAGAACATTTTGACGTAGATACACTGTACCTGAAAATGAAAAACCGCAACTACCATGTTAGCCGCGCCACGGTCTACAACACCCTGGATTTGCTGGTAGATTCAGGGTTGGTCAAAAAACACCAGTTTGGCGAAAACACCTCCCATTTTGAGCAGGCCTTCGGTTTTAAGCAGCATGACCACCTCATCTGCGTTACCTGCAAAAAAGTGGTAGAGTTCTGCGATCCCAGGGTACAGCAGATTAATACCACCATGGGCAACCTGCTAAAGTTCGATGTAACACACCACTCCCTGCATCTCTATGCACAGCCACAAATTTTGAATGGCGACTGCATGCACTGTGGTAAAAATCTCTCCAACACTGATAATTTAAACCCGAATGGTTGATGTAATTTTAGGCCTTCAATGGGGCGACGAAGGCAAAGGCAAAATCGCCGATTTTTTAACCCCGCAATACGACATTGTCGCCCGTTTTCAAGGGGGGCCCAACGCCGGCCACAGCTTGGAATTTGAAGGCAAGAAATTTGTACTGAACACCATTCCTTCCGGTATTTTCCGAAAAGGAATACTGAATGTGATAGGAAATGGCGTGGTGGTGGACCCCATTCGCCTTCAGGCCGAAATTGACCGTATCAAAGACGAATGCCCCGATTATGCAGACCGATTGCTGGTTTCCAAAAAGGCGCACCTGATTCTGCCCACACACCGCATTCTGGATGCCGCATCGGAGGCCGCCAAAGGCGATGCCAAAATTGGCAGCACCCTACGAGGCATTGGACCCACCTACCGAGACAAAACCGGCCGCAGCGGGCTGCGTATAGGCGACGCGCTGGAAGCCGATTTCATGCAACGCTACAGGCAAACCGTGGAAATGCACCTCACGCAGATTGCATCCCTCGGCTATACGCAGTTTAACCTACAGGAAGAGGAAACTGCCTTCTTTGCCGCACTGGAAGCACTGAAAAAACTACAACTGGTAAACTCTGAATATCTAATCAATGAAGCCATTCAGCAGGGCAAAAAGATTCTCGCCGAAGGTGCTCAGGGTTCCATGCTGGATGTAGAATTCGGCTCGTATCCGTTTGTAACCTCCAGCACTACCTTGGCCGGTGGCGTTTGCAGCGGACTTGGCGTTGCACCCAAGCACATCCGCAAGGTGTATGGAATTTTCAAGGCCTACTGCACCCGTGTGGGCGGCGGTCCTTTCCCTACAGAACTGAATGATGACATGGGGGAACTGCTGCGTAAAAAAGGACATGAATTCGGCGCCACCACCGGCAGGCCACGCAGAACCGGATGGCTGGACATGGTCGCCCTGAAATATACGTGCATGCTGAACGGGGTAGACGAGCTCATCATGATGAAATCGGATGTGATGTGTGATATTCCCGAAGTAAAAGCAGCCACCTCATATACCATTCACGGAGAGGAAACCCAGCAGGTTCCGGCCAACCTATGCAGCACTGAGGTTCTACCCAATTACCGAACTTTTGCCGGTTTTGGTCCCCATCTCGACCACAGCGGAGGTTTTGAAGCATTGCCTGACGCTTTCAAGGACTACATCACTTTCATTGAAGAAAACCTGAATACACCCATTCGCGTGATATCATTGGGACCTGAAAGAGACAAAACCATCGTTCGCAACAAATGAAAATCGTTTGCAT
>JBEDNI010000008.1:0-19352 GCA_041170685.1 Bacteroidota bacterium
CTTCAGCATCTACAAATTCTACTTCAAAACCAAAATCACCGGCCACCAGCTGAATGGTTTCAGCATCCAGTCGCTGGTTGATACTTACCATCATACCCAAAGAGAAACAGGCGGATATTACCTTGGTTACTGCCATGTTCATCAGACTGGCAAGGTCATTGGCAGTGAGGAATTCCGTTACCTTAATGATTTTACTTTCTTTTTCAAGACGATCTCTTTCCTCCATGCGTTCAAAGGCACGGGCTTCTTTGCGCTGGGTTTTGAGTTTTTGTTTTAGGCCGCGAGTCTGTCCTGCACCACCCATTTTGCCCATGGTGGTTTTTACCTTGCTGCGAACATCTTTTTGGGATATTTCTGCTTTAGGGTCGGTGCTTTTTTCCTTTTCTTTGGCAATTCGCTCTTCTTCTTTGATTTTATCCTGAACGGCTACTTTTTCGCCGCCCACTTTTTTGCGTTTGCGCTTGCGTTTTTCTCTCAGGTCATCCCTTGCTTCGTCTGCCAGATTCTTTACCCCGCTGGGTGAATCTTTGGGAAGATCAATCTTACCGAGCACTTTGGGTCCGGACAGTTTTTCAAATTTGGTTTCTACCTTTTCTACCTCTTCTTCAGTTTCTTCTGCGATTACCTCAGGAGCCGCCGTCACTTCTGGTTCAGGAAGTTTTTCCGGTTCAACCACAGGGGGTGTTTCTGCCTTTTTATCAACCTTTTTTTCGGTAGTTTTTTCTTCGCTTTTGGCAGTTTTACCCTTTTTGGGAGCGATGTCGATTTTGCCTAAAATTTTTGGGCCGCTCAATTCCTCTTTGCGCGCTTCAATTTTTTCGGTTTCTTCAACCACCGGGGCAGCGGTAATGATTTCCTGTTTTGCAGGCGGAGGGGTAACCAGTTCCGGTTCTTCCGGCCTGGCTACCGGTGTTTTTGCGACAGGAGGGGGAGGCGTAGGTTTTGCGTCCCTGTTGGATTTCAGTTTGTTGGCCTCTTCACGGGCACTTTTGTCCGCGGCAAATTCCTGTACCAGCACCTGGTACATTTCCTCGGTTATTTTGGTAGTCAGTTTTGCTTCTACACTGAAGCCCTTTCCTTTAAGGGTTTCAGCCAGAATCTGATAACTGCGATTAAGCTCGCTGGCAACTTTTGCTAAACGGTATTCCGCCATGTTTGGTTTTCAAATTTACGTTTTATCCTCTGCAATGCCAATTTCGGAATATCCGGGTTTGGTTCCGACGGCATGCGGGCCGGCGGAACTAAACCTGTTTATTCGCTATGTCGGTGGTTATATGCGGCATTGCTTTGCATATTTCCACCGCTGTGGCGACGATATTTTTCATGGAATGAAAAGCATCATCACCTATCAGTCTTCAAATTCAGCTTTCAGAATGTCTTTCACCTGCTGAATGGTTTCTTCTTCCAGTTCAGTGCGGCGAACGAGATCCTCGCTGCTGGCTCTCAGCACCGAGCGTGCAGAGTCCAATCCAATTTTCTTAAATTCATCGATAATCCATGAGTCGATTTCATCCAGGAATTCATCCAGTTCCACATCATCCTCATCCTGTGTTTCAACATTTACGCGATAAACTTCAATCTGGTATCCGGATAATTTACCTGCCAGCTTGATGTTGTGACCACCCTTACCGATGGCCAGTGAAACCTGATCAGCATCCAGAAATACATCGGCTTTTTTGTGGGCATCATCCAATTCCATGCGGGTAATTTTTGCCGGTTGTAATGCGCGCTGAATGAACAGAGAAAGGTTGGTGGTGTAGTTGATCACGTCAATGTTTTCATTTCGCAGTTCGCGAACAATACCGTGAATACGGGCTCCTTTTACACCTACACATGCACCTACGGGGTCGATACGGTCATCATAGCTTTCTACCGCCACCTTGGCACGTTCACCGGGCTCCCTTACAATCTTTTTGATAGTAATTAATCCATCCAGAATTTCGGGAACCTCCAATTCGAATAAACGTTCCAGGAATTCAGGGCTTGTGCGCGAAAGGATGATACGGGGTGCTCCTTTATCCATATTCACTTCGTGGATAACGGCACGCAGGGTATCTCCCTTCTTATACATGTCGCGGGGTATCATGTGTTCTTTGGGCAGAACCAGTTCATTACCCTCATCATCCAGCACCATGATTTCACGTTTCCATACGTTGTATACCTCGCCACTCAGGATTTCACCACGTTTGTCTTTGTATTTGCGGAACAATTCGTCTTTTTCCAGCTCAATAATTCTGCTCATCAGGGTTTGACGGGCATTAAGTATGCTCCGGCGACCGAAGTCGTCCAAAAACACTTGCTGAATACAATCTTCACCTACCGCGTAATCCGGTTCCAGTTGTTGTGCCTCGCTTACGCTGATTTGCAGGTTGGGGTCTTCTACTTCTCCTTCTTCCACAATCAGGCGCAGGTGATACATTTCGATGTCACCGGTTTCGATGTTGATGATGATGTCAAAATTGGCTTCGGGACCGTATTTTTTGCGCAATATGCTACGGAACACGTCTTCCAGTACACGCATCATGGTGGCCCTGTCGATGTTCTTAAATTCTTTGAATTCTGAGAAACTGTCGATCAGGCTCATGCCTAGCTCTTTGGTTTTGGCTTTGCTCATATCAGTTGAAAGTTATTTTTATTGTTGCACTTTTTATGTTATCCCAGTCCAGTGTCAAAGGCCTGGTCTCAGTATTTTTGCCCTTAAGGGGAATTTGCTCCTCCAAATGGAGTTGATTGCTTTCTACGGCAATCAGTTTAGCGTCCATCTTAACGCCTTCTGTGGTTTCAATTTCCAGGGTTCTACCACAATGTTTGGATAGTTGTCTGATGTCAGACAAGGGCTTGTCTGCACCGGGGGTAGAGATTTCGAAGGTAAACTTGCGGTCGCCAAAATCTCCCTCATCAATTTTTTGAGAGACATGGCGGGTGAAGGCGGAAAGTCGATTCATGGTAACGGGCTCCTGACCATCTATATAAAAACGGTAGAAACCGGCCGGACTGCCGCTGTGGCCCACCAAAAACAGATTGAAAGCAAGGGCTTCCTGCTCCACGAGTGTTTTGAGTTTGGTTTCCAAATTTGCCATAGTCAATAAAAAAGGGGACTGCTTTTGGCTTGTCCCCTTCCGTTATTTGTTTAGGAAAGTGTTGCAAAAGTACGTTAAATTTTTGAATTATGCAAGTTTTCAGGGTAAAATCCGCATGGATTTAATGCGAATATCTTTGGCCGGTCTGTCGCCGTTGCCGGTTTCGGCGTTTTGAAGGGCATTCAGCACATTATATCCTTTGGTTACAAAGCCAAACACGGTGTAGTCGCCATCCAGAAAGGGGGATCCGCCCCAGGTTGCATACATTTGTTTGACGCGCACCGGCATTTTCTGATATAGGGAATCAACCATCGGTCCAACTTTTTTATCCAGTTCGCTCTGTAGGTCTTGTAATGCAGCGCCATCCTGTCTTTGAGTGGCTACCTGATAGCGCATCTGATAGGAAATGTTTTCAGGATCCTGCATGAATTTCATAAAAGCTTTTTGGCGCAAAACATCCTTCATTTCCGCTGTATTGACCGTTTTTCCGCTTACGATATAAAACTGGCTGCCTGAACTTTTTCTTTCTGGGTTAACCTCATCGCCCTGTCTGGCTGCGGCCAGCGCACCACGGAAATGGTAAAGGGTATCAGAGATTTCGGCATTTAATGTGTAACCCGGACCTCCCTGACCCAACATATCACCGGGTGCGGCCTTTTTAGAGTCCGGATCACCTCCCTGTACCATGAATTCCTTAATAATGCGGTGAAACAGCGTTCCTTCGTAATAACCGCTCCTAACCAGTTTCAAAAAGTTGTCACGGTGACCGGGAGTGGCATCAAACAACGCCACCTCAATGATGCCCAGCTCAGTAATCATTTCCACTCGGGTGAATTTTGCCATGCCGGTGGTGTCGGGGGCTAGAGGACGGTAGTTCTCCGTTAGTGCCTTGCGGGTGCTGTCAACCTGATCTGTTGCGCTTCCTTTGGGCTGACATGCCATGAGCGTAATCAGCAGGCAAGTTGTAATGGCATAATATAATTTCATAGGTTAAAGTTGATAATTTCTTCCTTTTCAAAATATTCCACGATGTGTTGTCTAAGCATGTTTTCTTGTTCGAAAAGTGTGAGGTTTGGCAGTGGCTTCAGGTTTTCCCATACCGGCCAGCCTTTGCTGTCAATGCCATTTAACTGATAATAACCGGAATAGCTGAATAATTTGCAGTTAGCCATGTGCATCAAGTAGGTTTTCTCTTCTTTGGTAAAATTTTTTTCAGGCAATTCTCCCAGTTCTCTGATGCCGATGATAAACAGAATTGCATTGAGATCGGGTTTTTTATCGAATTTTTTTTCAAAAAAATCCATAACCTGAGACCATTTTAGCCGGATTTCTTCATTTAATGACAAGGAACTTTCCACAGTGCAAATTTCGGTTATTTTTCTCCTTTACCAGCATTATTTCGATATGCTTTACAAATTCGTATTTTTGTCGCTGCTATGAACGGACGTGATTTTCTATCGCAATTGATGATTCGGGGCAGAAGAATTACGGATATCTTCAATTTTACGCGATCTAAAGCGATAAAGTGGCAGGAAACCACCCTGAAAAAAATGCTTTACACGGCCAGAAATACAGAATATGGCCAAAAGTATGGATTTGACGATATCCTTATTTCTAAGAACCCGGTAGAGGAATACCGCAAACGTGTGCCACTGGTTACCTATAGTCAGATGCATGAAATGTGGCTAAGGCAATACAATGGTGAAGCGGATGTTACATGGCCCGGCAGATGTACCCATTTTGCCCTGAGTTCCGGAACCACAGAAGGGGCCAGCAAATATATACCGGTTACCAATGACCAGCTCAAGTCCATGATCAGGGCCTCGCGCAGACAGTTACTTGCCATGGCACTGACGGATATTCCCAAAGATTTCCTGACAAAGGATTATCTGATGCTAGGTGGTTGTACCGATCTCAACTACAATGGTATCAGCTACAGTGGTGATTTGAGCGGTATTACCACGGCCAATATACCCAACTGGTTTGAACGATTCAGCCGCCCGGGTCCGGAAATAACAGCTATCAAAGACTGGGAAGAAAAAGTAAATAGAATCGTAGAGGAGGCGCCCCAGTGGGATATTGTAATGCTTGCCGGAGCACCTTCCTGGATGCGTTTGTTGATTGAACGCATTATCAAACGCTACCAAGTGAATAATATCCATGACATATGGCCAAATCTGAGCATTTATTGCTGGGGTGCCGTAGCCCTGGCGCCCTATCGTCAGTCGTTGGATGCCATGATGGGTAGGCCGATAATTTACATGGAATCCTATCTGGCAAGCGAAGCATATGTAGCCAATCAGACCAAGCCCGATGCAGGCGGTATGCGTCTGGTGTTTCGGAATAATACCTATTTTGAGTTTGTGGCCTTTAATGAAGATAATTTTGATGCAGACAGCAACCTGAAGCCGACGGCCACAGCCATTGGCCTTGAGGAAGTTGTTGCCGATACGGATTATGCCATTATTTTGACTACCCCTGCGGGTGCATGGCGCTACATGATTGGAGATACCATCCGATTTACCAATCCTGATATCTGTGAAATTAAAATAACCGGCAGAACCAAGCAGTTTCTCAGTATTACTGGAGAGCACCTAAGCGTTGATAACATGATGGATGGTCTGCGAAGAACCGCTGACGATTTTCAGACGGATTTTACAGAATTTACCGTCAAAGGGGTTAAAGAGGGTAATAACTTTGCCCATCACTGGTATATTTCCAATCAAAACACAACGCTGGATGCCGAGGCAATAAAACTCAAACTGGATCAACATCTCCGAGATTTAAACGATGATTACCACACCGAACGCAATCATGTATTAACCGGCATGTACCTATACCTGTTACCGGAAGAAGTTTTTCTCTCTTTCCTGGAGAAACACCTGAAACTGGGTGGGCAAAGTAAGTTTCCTAGGGTATTATCAGACAATCTCTATCCGATGTGGGTTGAACATGTAAAGTCCTACATAAATCAGCCGTCGATATGAATATAACCGAGCAGGATTCAAATCATCAGAACCTGCATGCGCTTTCTTTCGCAGAATTGGTCAAGGGAATCAATGCGGAGGATATGGGCGTGGCATTGTCTGTTCAGGAAAAGCTGCATCAGATAGAAGCCCTCTGCGAGCTGGTATATCAGCGCATGAGCCGGGGTGGCAGATTGTTTTATATGGGGGCCGGTACCAGCGGCCGATTGGGCATTGTAGATGCGAGTGAGTGCCCACCCACCTATGGTGTGGAGCATGGTCTGGTGGTTGGCATCATTGCCGGTGGGGATTCTGCTATCAGAAAAGCGGTGGAGTTTGCTGAAGACGATACCCTGCAAGGATTTCAGGATCTGGAAGCGTATTCGGTCAATGAGAACGATGTGGTGGTGGGTATTTCCGCCAGCGGTCGCACACCCTACGTGCTGGGTGCCCTGAATGCATGTCGCGAAAAAGGTATTGCTACCGGTTGCATTGTTTGTAATCCGGGTTCTGTGATTGCTGCTGCCTGTAATGCGCCCGTGGAGGTTGTTACCGGACCGGAATTTGTTACCGGAAGCACCCGCATGAAAGCAGGCACTGCTACTAAGATGGTCTTGAACATGATTACCACTTCCGTTATGATACGACTGGGGCGTGTGGTGGGCAATAAAATGGTGGACATGCAATTGAGCAACGATAAGCTCATTGAGCGCGGAACCCGAATGGTGATGCAGTCCACAGGACTTTCTGAAGCATCGTCTCGAGAATTACTCCTCAAATACGGCAGCGTTCGGAAAGCCGTGGAAGCTGCCACACCCTGATTTTAGCCAAATCCGGGCGGAAATCGTTATTTTTGCACCTTTTATGTCCCGTCCCGTAAGAGTTCGTTTCGCTCCCAGTCCAACCGGGCCTCTCCACATTGGTGGTGTGCGCACGGCATTGTACAACTACCTTTTTGCCCGAAAACACAAGGGTACCATGATTCTGAGAATTGAAGATACCGATCAGAATAGGTTTGTGCCCGGTGCAGAATCCTACATTATTGAATCATTGAAGTGGGTGGGAATTGAAATTGATGAAGGTCCGGAATTCGGTGGCCCTCATGCCCCTTACCGCCAAAGCGAGCGAAAGGGTATGTATGCGCAATATGCCTACGATCTGGTGGAACGTGGTTATGCATACTATGCCTTTGATACGGAAGAAGATCTTGAGCAAATGCGCAAGCGTTTGGAAGCCAGTCAGATGCAACCAGCATACGATGGTACCAGCCGCATGAGTATGAAAAATTCTTTGACACTGCCCGCCGATGATGTGAAGGCGAGATTAGAAAGCGGTGCGCCCTACGTCATTCGAATTAAACTCCCCCGAAAAGAAGAGATTCGTTTCCATGACAGCATTCGCGGGTGGGTAACAGTGAACAGCGCACAACTGGATGATAAAGTGCTGCTGAAAAGCGATGGAATGCCCACGTATCACCTGGCCAACGTGGTAGATGATTATCTGATGGGCATCAGCCATGTAATTCGAGGAGAGGAATGGTTACCCAGCGCGCCCCTGCATGTGATGCTGTATCGTTACCTCGGCTGGGAAGAGGTGATGCCCGTATTTGCCCATTTGCCTTTGCTGTTAAAACCTGAAGGAAATGGCAAGCTTAGCAAGCGTGACGGCGACCGCCTCGGTTTTCCTGTTTTTCCCCTGCAGTGGACCGATCCCAAAACGGGTGAAGTAAGCAGCGGCTACAGAGAAAGTGGATATTTCCCGGAAGCAGTGGCCAATATGCTGGCACTGCTGGGCTGGCACCCCAGCGATAACCGTGAGCTATTTTCCATGGATGAACTGATGGAGGCCTTCAGTCTTGAAAAAGTGAGCAAGAGCGGGGCAAAATTTGATGTTCAGAAAGCTTTTTGGTTCAATCAACAGTATTTACAGCAAAAATCCGCTGCAGAGGTGGTTGCTGTCATTAGGCCTTTGGTAAACGAAGCCCAATATGACGTCAGTGATGATTATCTTGAGCAGGTGGTGGGGTTGATGAGAGAAAAAGTGCAGTTTGCCAACGATATTATTCGGGAGGGAACCTACTTTTTCGTTGCCCCAGACTCTTATGATTCTGACGTAATTGCCAAAAAATGGAAACCTGAAACCACTGGGCATATAGATGGCATCAGGCACAAGTTTGAAGGACTGAGCCCACAAGCTGTGGCAATGGATTATGAAAATGCTTTTAAATCTTACTGTGAAGAATCCGGTGTGAAAACAGGAGAACTTTTACAACCACTCAGGCTTGCTGTGAGCGGAAAAGGGGCAGGTGCACCCATTTGGGAAATGATGGCATTAATAGGCCGTGATTTCATCCTGGCACGATTGGAAAATGCTGTCAAAAAAATTTCATTTTCATAAGCACCCACAATCCGTTAATTTCGCCAAATATCTCTTTTCGAAACCATAAACGATAATGAAGAACTTTAAATTAATGAACCTGATTGGTGGATGGGCCATGTTTGCCATCGCACTCATGGTGTACACACTTACCCTTGAGCCCTCAGTAAGTCTGTGGGACTGCGGTGAATTTATCAGCGCAGCATACCGACTGCAGGTAGTGCATCCTCCCGGGGCTCCGTTTTTCCTCATGATAGGTCGGTTGTTTTCTCTGCTGGCCGATTCGCCGGAGAAGGTTGGTTTTTGGGTGAATATGCTTTCTGCCGTTTCCAGTGCGGGTTGCGTTATGTTCACTTTTTGGATTACGACCCACTTTGCAGACCGGATTGTTTCTGTAGACAGAGAAAATAGAAATTTATTAATTATTGCAGCAGGCGTAGTGGCGGCGCTTACCAATACTTTCATTGACAGTTTTTGGTTTAGTGCAGTAGAAGCGGAAGTGTACGCACTCAGTTCTTTCTTTACTGCACTTACCTTCTGGGCTATACTGCGCTGGGACAAACAGGCAGACAGCCCTAATGCTGACCGTTGGTTGGTTTTCATCGGTTTTGTTACCGGTCTTGCACTAGGCACTCACATGCTGAACCTGCTGGTAATTCCTGCGGTTTGTCTGGCATATTACTTCCGTCGCTATGAAACCAATGCAAAAGGTGTTATGCTGGCTTTCGGTGCTGCAATTCTGGCATTGGGTTTTGTAATGAAAATTATCTATCCCGGTATTCCATGGCTGATTAGCCGCACCGACAAACTATTTGTAAACGATTTTGGAATGCCATTTTATAGCGGTGCTATTGTTTCAGTTGTTGCCATTTTTATATTATTGGCTTTCTTGTTGTGGTACACACACACTAAAGGGTTTAAAAACTGGAATACGCTTTTGTTGAGTATCACATTTATCATTGTGGGTTATTCTTCTTACGCAATGGTAATCATTCGTTCTATGGCCAACACCGCCATTGATATGAACAACCCTGAAGATCCTTATAAATTCTATGGCTACATCACCCGTGAGCAGTATGGGGATCGTCCGCTTTTGACAGGGCCATTCTTCAATGCTCCACAGGTGGATTACGAAACCACACACAAAAAATATTTTAAAGGAGAAACCCAATACGAAGAGGGTGGTGAAAATTATGAGCCCATTTATGATGATGAATATTCGACCCTGTTTCCCCGAATGGGCAAAAGCAATAAACCCGCTGATGCCAAAGGTTTCAGAGAGTGGGGCGGCATGGGTGACGTGCAGTCCAGTATTGAAGAGTTGAGAAGTAAGGGTAAACTTACCCCTCAGGAACAACAGGAATTGCAATACCTGGAATACGAAATTCCTACCATGAAGAACAATCTTCAGTTTTTCTTTAAATACCAGATTGGGCACATGTATATCCGCTATTTCATGTGGAATTTTGTAGGTCGTTTTAATGATCAGCAGGCAGTAACCGGCAATACCCGATTCGATGGAAACTGGTTTTCAGGGATTGGTCCCGTAGACAGACTGGTAGTAGGGCCTAAAAAGGATTTACCCGATTATTATAAGGAGCAGAAAGGCCGAAATGCCTATTATTTTCTCCCACTCTTACTCGGTATTTTGGGCCTGCTGGCCCATTACAGTGCAAAGCGCAAAGATTTTTGGCTGGTGATGACTCTGTTCCTGTTTACCGGTGTACTGATCAACGTGTATATGAATCAGCCGCCTTATGAGCCTCGTGAACGTGATTATTCGCTGGTGGGGTCGTTCCAGACTTTCTGTATATGGGTGGGTCTGGGTGTTATCGCTGTTGCGGATTTGCTGACCAAAAGACTGGGTAGAACTGCTGTAGCAGTTTCGGCTGCTGCCTGCACTATACTTGTGCCCGTGAATATGGCATACCAAAACTGGGATGACCACGACCGAAGCGGTCGTTACATTGGTATTGATATGGCAAAGAACTTCCTGAATCAGCTGGAACCCAACGCTATTTTGTTCTGTAATGGTGATAACGATACCTATCCGTTGTGGTATGCCCAGAATGTAGAAGGGATCCGCACAGACGTTCGTATCATCAATCAAAGTTTATTGCCGACGGAATGGTATAGTTCTGTATTGCTCGACAAAGTATATGAATCAGCGCCTTTGCCCCTCACGGTTACCAAGCGTGATTTGCAAACCGGCAGCTTTGAATATGGGGTAGAAATTGACCGCACCGATGCAAGACCCAAGTCTTTGAGGATGTTAATTGATGAGTTATTGAAGGCCAATCGCAATGATGCCTCTGAAAGTGTTAAGATGAATGGTTTTTCAGCATACCTTCCCATCGATAAATCAGCGGTAATCAAAGCCGGTGTAGTGAGTCCCAAGGATCAAAGCCTGATTGCCGATACCCTTAAGTTCAACATTGGTGGAAACTACATCACAAAAGGCGATATTGTGGTGTATGATTTGATAGCAACCAATGCAGCACAGGGCTGGAAAAGACCCATTTATTTCACTTCAGTAAGTGGCTATGATTTTAACAGCCTAAACAGCTTTCTGCAGCTCGAAGGATTGGTGTACAAGTTTGTTCCCATCAATGGAGGAGCAGACGGTGGACAGCCCCGTAAAATCAATGACTACCTGACTTATAGAAATCTGGTGCATAAATATGGCTACTATGGCATGAAGGAGAAAAAGAACTTCTACCTGGATGACAAAGCCGCCTATGTGCCCGGTGATTTGCAGCAAATGGCCTTGATTTTGGCTAAATATTATTACGCTGAAGTGGATAATTTCCGCAACTATATGAAGGCCAAGGACAGTATCAGAATAACCACGCCACCTCCTGGATTTAAGGATGTAGCCACTTTTGAGAAAGTGATGAGTGACAGCGTAGAGGTGTATCGTAAGCGAGGCATTGAAGTAATTCACAAAATGCTGAAGGAGATGCCTGAAAAAGTTTGTCCCATACGCCGTGATATCAAAACTGAGATGGGTATTACCCTGATTTATCTGGGGGATGTCGAGGAGGGTAAAAAACTGTTGAACAGGGCCACAGAAGAATGTGTGCAGTATGCTAAATATTTCAGCAGATGGGACGATGAAGCATGGGCACAGCGCGAAATCGGTAATAGCCAATATTTGATTCAGCAGTCTATGTTGTTTGCAGGTCAGCAAGGTATGAAAGACCTGGAATCGAAGTATAAAAATATGCTGCAAAGCATAGCACAGTAATTTGTTACAATTAAAAACCCCGCTTTGGCGGGGTTTTTTTTGGATTTATCATGAAGAAAGGAAATTTTATATATGGTATACACCCTGTGGAGGAAGCGATTCGTTCCGGTCAAACTATAGACAAAGTATGGGTGCAGGAAGGCACGGTAAGCCCGGCGCTGAGGGAGGTGTTGGGTCTGCTGCGCGACCACAAGATATTATGGAAACAGGTTCCGGCCGAGCGGTTAAACCGCATGATCAATGGCAACCATCAGGGAATTATTGCTGCACTTTCAGCAGTGGATTTCGCTACCATTGACCAGGTGGTGGCCATGGCCTATGAAAAGGGTGAAGATCCATTTTTGATAGTGCTGGATGGAGTTACCGATGTGCGCAATTTTGGCGCTATTGCCCGTTCGGCTTATTGTGCGGGCGTCCATGGAATTGTGGTGCCGGAAAAAGGCGGAGCCGCCATCAATGCCGATGCCGTGAAAACCTCGGCCGGTGCGCTGATGCATATACCTGTTTGCAGGGTGCAAAGTCTGTATCATGGGCTAAAACTGATTAAAAACAGCGGTCTCATGTTGGCCGGCGCCACTGAAAAAACTACCACCATGTTATCCGAAGCCAATCTTACGGGTCCACTGGCAGTAATCATGGGCGATGAAGAGAAAGGACTGAGTACGGATACCCGGAAACTGTGCGATGTGTTGTTTAAAATTCCCATGCTCAGGGATGGGGTGGGTTCGCTGAATGTGTCTGTTGCAGCCGGCGTGGCCTTGTATGAGGTTGTCAGACAGCGTGGGCTGAACTCCTGATTGTGATGGTGTTTGTTTTTAAAATCTCAGGGAAATCCCCCCCATCATATTTCTACCTGCCTGGGGATAAAGAAATACTTCCTGGCTAATATCTCGGCTTCCATAGGTATACATAAAGGTATAACCATTGGATGAATAAAGGGTATTGAAAACATTCAAAATTTGAAGCTGAATATCCAAGGATGCACCCGATTTCAAGGTGTAACTTTTTTGCAGCCAAAGTTCAGCAAAATGAAAAGGATTAAGACTGCGGTATGTATCTCCCGTATTATCCAAGTATTGTCTTCCCACATATTTATGTATGTATCGCAGACTTGTATTTTTCATAAAAGCGTACTCCAGCCAAACGGCTCCGTTGACAGATGGTGACATGGTGATGGGTACATTATGGAAAACACTGTCATTCTGCAGGTAGGTGAAATAATCAGGAATTACATTAACGATGCGTTCAATTCTATTTTGGCTAAGGGATATGTTACCGCCGGATTTGCATTTTGAAGAGATCTTTTGTTCAAACCCTGCCTCCATGCCCCTACGGAAACTCTTTTCTGCATTTCGTCTCAGCGGATTCCCCACGTCGTTTACCTCACCTGTCAGCACCAGCTGCTTGCGATAGTTCATGTAATAAAGATTGACAAAAACGGACCCGGATTTGCCGAAATGGTTCCAGCCGAGTTCCCAGTCTGTGAGCTTTTCGGGTTTGGGTACATCTCCGGTTTTGTGGTCGGTAAAATCACTGCGCGAGGGTTCCCTGTTGGCCAGACTCACACTGCCGAAGAAACTTTGGTTAGTAAGTTGATAGATGAGGCCGGCTTTTGGATTGAAAAATCCGAAATTCCCCGAGAAATTGATGCTTCTGTGATCATTATCCGTGCCTTTACCCGTATGGTTTACCTTTCTGTATTGCAGGTCAATCCAGGTTTGCAGATTTTGTGTCCACTTTCGGGTGTTTTTAGCAAAAAGCGACAGGTCTCTTTTAAAACCGGTACCATTATAATAAGACTGATCCGGAGTGACTTGCGGTGCCTGAGAGGCCCACACAATGCGTCCATAGTGCTTGCCATTGTATTCATTGTAGCCCATACCCAGTATCCACTCTGATTTTTCGGTGTTATAGTTCCAGTTGATATGGCTGCCCAACAAATGATTATCGAGCCAGCGGCGACGTACCATGTCGCTTCTGAAAACGGTATCATTGCCTACAACAGCCGGGGGTATCAGGTAATTGGAAAGTTTGTCCTGATAACGGAATTGTTCAAAATAGCCCAAACCGCGGGTGTAATACATAGTAGCATTCAGGTGGCTATTTGTACCTGTTTTTGTTGTGAAATACAAATGGTGGTGGTTTTGGGTATAATCGTCTATTTCTCTGGGATAGGTGTAGTAATTGTAGGTTCTGCGGTTTGATCCGAACAGGTTCACGGAATCGGCGGCAGTTTTGTATGTCACACCCAGGTTGCGGTAGTAATGATTGAGCAGATCAGATTCTGAACCTTGCAGTTTTTCTTTCGGCACGCCCCACCAGGCCTGATAGGTTTGTTCGTTGCCACCGAATGACAGCCACTTTACTGACCAATATTTTCCCTGATATCCGATCGCAGCCATGTAGGAGCGGAGTTTACTTGTGGCCCTGTCCACAAAGCCATCGCTGTTGATGGAAGAAAGCCTAAAATCAGTGGTCCAATGGTTGTTGATCAGGCCGGTGCCACCTGAGAGGGAGTGGCGAAGTGTGCCAAAACTGCCTGCCGTATTGGAAAAGAGGAGATAGGGTTTTTGAGAACTGAATGTTTGCATATTTACCGTAGCACCAAATGCACCTGCACCATGGGTACTGGTGCCCACACCCCGCTGAATCTGCACACTGGAAAGGCCGGTAGCCATATCGGGCATGTTTACCCAAAAAGTTCCGTGGCTTTCCGCATCGTTAATGGGAACACCGTTAATGGTGACGTTGGTTCGGCTTGCATCACTGCCCCGCACACGGATGCCGGTATAGCCAACGCCGGCTCCTGCATCGGTGGTAACGGTTACGCCCGGCTGAAACTGAAGTAATACAGGTAAATCACGGCCGGTGTTTTGTATCTGAATTTCCTTGCGGGAAACAGTGGTTTGGGCAATGGGCGTTCCCTTTGATGCGCGCGATGCAGATACCATCACCTCCTCGATAGTGCCGGGCAGGGTGTCTTGATTTATATTGGAACTATAGGCAGAAAGCTGCGCCCAAACAGGAACAGCAATAATGGCCAGTGGTGCAATCAGTAGTGTTTTTTTCATGGATGCGTATTGTTTGCATCCGGGGCACCTTGTTTAAGGCGACACATTTCCCTGCGCAGGCATTATCCTGATCAGGTATTGCGGGTATTGTCTCAGCATTTCCTTTGGAAAAGCACCCCGAATGCGGTAGCAAAGTTAGTAAAATGCATACGGACTTTATATATGGAAAAAACCTATGCCTGTATGTATCCTTTTTGGATCAGCAATTCCGCAATTTGTACGGCGTTGGTAGCAGCGCCTTTACGCAAATTATCGCTCACAACCCACATGTTCAGGGTGTTTGCACGACTTTCATCGCGGCGCAGCCGACCTACAAAAACCTCATCTTTATCGTGGCTCCAGATGGGCATGGGATAAACGTTGTGTTGCACATCATCCTGCACCAATACGCCAGGCGCATTATCCAGTAGGGATTTTACTTCACCCAGGTCAAAATCCTGTTCAAATTCTACATTGATGCTTTCGCTATGTCCGCCGGTAGTGGGAACCCTCACGGTAGTAGCGGTAACTGCCATCTCCGGTGCTTCCATAATCTTGCGGGTTTCCAGTATCATTTTCATTTCCTCTTTGGTGTATCCATTTTCGAGGAATACATCTATGTGCGGAAGGATATTGCGGTCTATGGGGTGGGGATACACCGGGTTTACTGGTCGCCCTTCACGCTCTGCATTCATTTGCTCTACAGCTTTTTGGCCGGTTCCGGTAACACTCTGGTATGTGCTCACCACAATGCGTTTGATTCCATATCGACCATGCAGGGGTTTCAGGGCCACCAGCATTTGAATGGTACTACAGTTGGGGTTTGCGATGATGTGGTTGTTCTGATTTAGTGCATTGGGATTTACCTCGGGTATTAGCAATGGAATATCTTTTTCCATGCGCCAGGCACTGCTGTTGTCTATCACGTATGTGCCTTTGGCAGCAAATTGCGGAGCAAATTCTTTACTCACAGAACCACCGGCGCTGAAAAGTGCCAGGTCGGGTGCTGCGTCAATGGCAGTTTGCATGGAAACCACTTTCCATGTTTTATTATTAAAAATAATTTCCTTACCTACACTGCTTTCGCTGGCGACGGGAATTAATTCAGAAACGGGAAATTTCCGTTCAGCAAGCACCTGCAACATTTTGGAGCCCACCAATCCGGTGACCCCCACAACAGCCACTTTCACGGCTTATTTTACCTCCTCGGCTTCGATGATAACCTTGGGTTCTTCCACCTTTTGGTTGTCAAGCGGATCGGGCACTGCAGATCTGGCTGCGGTATCGCCGGGCTTAGGAGCGTTCTGTTTTTCCAGTTTTTCAAAATCGGCCTCCTGACGCGCATTGTCGGTGCTATCCTGTTCCTGTTTTTCTTCTTCGGTATAAGCACCGTCACTTGAACAAGAAGTACCCCAGAAGAGTACACTCACACTAAAAATCATCAATATGTATTTCATAAGGGCAAAATTACACAAGCCAATTGAATTCTTAAAGAATTTCAAGGGTTTCAAAAAAATCATTCCAATCGGAGAAATCTTTGATGCCTGTAGATACGGACTCAAAGCAATCCATGCTAATGCCCCATGGATCAGTTTCTTTAATTTTTTCTGCTGCTTCCACGTTCGGACTAACGTTGATGAATTCTTTGTCGCCATTCATTTTTGCGTCGATAATCCATAGCAAGTTCTGTTCAGAAAATGCCTCTTTTATTGCGGGATAGTCGTTTGCACTCACTTCCAGTCCGTTAACGGGAAGGATACTTAACAGCGCTTTCAATTTTTCAATGGCAGCTGCATTTTTAACTTCGAGTATAATTTCCGGGCCCGAGCACCAGCCAATGATTTCCTGAATGTTGGATGTAGGCAATTCGTTTTCATCCCCAATGGAAAAACCAATGTAGTCGGCCATAACGGCCGCTGCATACCTTGCATCTGCCAGGTCGCGGATGTTGTTAAATTTGATTTTCACGCGGAAAAGGACAGTGTTAAACCAGCATTTTCACCGGTTCTTCCAGGTATTCTTTGAAAGTATTCAGGAAGGCAGCACCGATAGCACCATCCACCACGCGGTGGTCGCAGCTCAAGGTTACTTTCATGGTTTTTACGGGTTTGATTTCACCGTTCACCACGCCCACCGTGTCTTTCACGGCACCTACGGCCATAATGCAGGCATCGGGTGGGTTAATGATGGCGGTAAATTCCTCAATGCCAAACATGCCCAGGTTGCTGATGGTGAAGGTGTTACCGGCCCAGTCCTGGGGCTGCAATTTCTTTTCTTTGGCGCGCTTGCCGTAATCTTTTACCTCTGCACTGATCTGGCTAAGGCCTTTTTGGTCTGCAAAGCGCACCACGGGTACAAGCAGGCCTTCGTCAACGGCCATGGCAACGCCAATATGGATGTGGTGGTTGTATCTGATTTTGGTGCCCAGCCAGCTGCTGTTTACCTTGGGGTTTTTACGTAACGCAGCAGCAGCAGCCTTGATTACCAGGTCGTTCATGCTGATTTTTACATCGCTGATGGCGTTCATCTGCTCGCGGGCTGCCACGGCCTTGTCCATGTTGATTTCCATGGTGAGGTAGAAGTGGGGCGCAGTGAATTTGCTTTCACATAGGCGGCCTGCAATGGTTTTGCGCATTTGGCTAACCGCCACTTCCTCGAAGCTCTCTGTGCCTGAAACATGCACAACGGCGGGTGTAGATTGGGTCTGGGTTCCGGGTACAAACGACTCAACGTCTTTGCGCACGATGCGTCCGTTTTCGCCGGTGCCTTGAATCTGGCTTAGGTCAACACCTTTATCCTGTGCGAGTTTTTTGGCCAGGGGAGAGGCTTTTAATCTTTCATCGCCCGATGCAACCGCGGGGGCTGATACCGCAGCCGGCGCAGAAACAGTGGGCTGTGCAGCCGGAGTTTCAGGCGTTTTCTCAGCGGCAAGGGCTGGCGCAGCAGCAGCGGGTGCACCTGCAAGCAAAGACTGATAATCTTCACCGGCGGCACCTACCACGGCAATCACACCATCCACGGGAATGGTACTTCCCTCATCCACAAGATACAGAATGCTGCCTTTGGCATACACCTCCATTTCCATGGTGGCTTTATCGGTTTCCACTTCGGCAAGTACATCTCCGCTCTTCACGGAATCACCTACTTTGTAGTTCCATTTCACAATGACACCTTCGGTCATTGTATCGCTCATTTTGGGCAATTTAACTGCTTCGGCCATAAAAGGATTGCAAAGATAACAAAATTAGGAATTGAATTTCCCCATTGCTGGGTGTTTAAACCCGCAGCAATCAGGCAATATTAGGAATATACGAAAAAAGATGAACAAAAACAAATTATTCCGTGGCCAAAAACCGCTTTCATCATCCTGTATATGTGACATAAATGTTGACAGCATTTTTCATGGCTGTATTACCTTCGCCTCATGGCTTTCAATCAGTACGAAACCTTTCTGAAGTATGTTTTTGAAAATGGCACCCGCAAAACCGATCGCACCGGCACCGGTACGGTGTCTGTGTTTGGCGGACAGCTGCGCTTCAACCTGCAGGAGGGTTTTCCGCTCATCACCACCAAAAAAGTACACCTGAAAAGCATCATTTATGAATTGCTGTGGTTTCTGAAAGGCGAAACCAACATTGCATACCTGAAAGAACATGGCGTTAGCATCTGGGATGAATGGGCAAACGCTGAAGGCGAACTGGGGCCGGTGTATGGCAAGCAGTGGCGCAGGTGGGAGGCGAAGGATGGACGCGTGATAGACCAGATTGTTGAAGCCATGAACATGATAAAAAACAACCCCGACAGCCGTCGCATTCTGGTGAATGCCTGGAATGTGGGCGAAATAGACAAAATGGCCTTGATGCCCTGCCATACCATGTTTCAGTTTTATGTGGCCGATGGAAAATTGAGCTGTCAGCTATACCAGCGCAGCGCAGACCTGTTTCTGGGTGTGCCTTTCAACATAGCCAGTTATGCCCTGCTCACCATGATGATGGCGCAGGTGTGCGGACTTCAATACGGCGATTTTGTGCATACCTTCGGCGATGCGCATATTTATTCAAACCATTTCGATCAGGTGAAGGAACAGCTTTCCCGCGAGCCGCGCAGCTATCCCACCATGAAAATTAATCCTGCGGTTACCGACCTGTTTGCGTTTGATTACGCTGATTTTACGTTGGAAAACTACGATCCCTGGCCTGCAATCAAAGCACCTGTGGCGGTGTGAGGCGATCGAAATTTTGTTGGGTGCGCCGATGTTTGTTGTCATTTGTAGAGACGCACAATTGTGCGTCTCTACAAATGACAACAAATTCACCCATTAACAAAAACAAAAAACCCTTACCCCAGCGGTTGCCAGGTGATTGTATACCTCCGCGTGGTCATCAATAGATGAAAGGGTAGAAACAACCGCATCGCCTTCCGAAAAAGCATAATCACGGTAATAAACGACGGGTTTATTATCAATCACATTGCCGCCAATATGCGCTTTGTGGGCCAGCCATACTACCTCAGCGCCATCGGCCACCACCATCTTTTTCAGCAACTTGCCCTTATCCAGGGTGCCGAGTATGATGACCGGCATTTCGGTTTGCAAAAACATTTCTTTCCAGTAATTCCATTTCAGCTGCATAAA
>JBEDNI010000009.1:0-18796 GCA_041170685.1 Bacteroidota bacterium
CAGACAGGAACCTTGTTCCCGGTTGCCGGGAAATTCCACCCGGTATTGTAATAAAACTTTTCCCTGTTCAAATTGCTTTTATTGTTTTTTGATTGGGCATTCATGTCATCAACTGCGTAATTTGCACCTTACATCAACTGAAAACCGCCATCTGTTATATCCCAAATTCCACACCCCGGATTCAATATGCCGTTGAAGAGGTTTTTGTCTGCCGGGCAGGTTTGTCGGTAACTTATACCGATAATATAACAGCATATATTTCATCAGATGCCCCTTTCAAGTTTCATTATACAAATGAAAATTTGCCCGGCATCCCAATGCATAGGTCCGGTTTTTTAGATCAAAAAGGTATTGAAGTCAACTTTATTCCATCGTGCGGCCGAATAAACGGAGTGTTCTGCTTGTTTCCGGATGCAACCAAACAGCAGTTTGATTTATTGGCCATGATTTTTTGGTGCCTTTCAAGGTACGAGGAATATCAACCCTTTGAGCCGGACAAACATGGCCGCTATGCTGCGTATGCCTCGTTATTGCAAAAGCATGGTGTATTGGATGAACCCATTTGCGACATAGCTGTTAATGCCATGTTCAAGGAATGGAAAATACCTGTTTTACGGCACTTTGGCATTATTCCTACGCTGGATATAGACATTGCTTTTGCTTTTGCCGGACGAAAAACATGGCGTACATTGGGAGGTTCACTGAAGAACCCATTGAGTTTGTCAAAACGACTACAGAGTATAGTCAATCCGGAAGCAGATCCCAACAATTCGTTTACCTACATTCGAGAACTGGTTGAAAACCAACCCAAAACAAGGATTTTCTGGCATTGCGGGTCGCGTTTCAATCAATATGATAAACAGGTAGCACTGGATTACAGACCCTTTCAGGAAGCTGTAAAAACCATGGATAAAGCCGTGCATTGTGGCCTGCATCCAAGTTTTGCCGCATACACCGATGAAAAAGTATTACAACAGGAAAAACAATACTTGGAAAATACGCTTAACAGAGCCATAACTGACAGCCGCATGCACTATATCATGCTTTCGATGCCGCATACCTATCGCAGCCTGATAAAGGCTGGCATTACCAATGATTACAGCATGGGTTATCCCGACACTCCCGGTTTCAGGGCGGGTACATCACTGCCTTTCTTCTGGTATGACCTTGAAAATGAAAATTCTACCTCGCTTAGAATTCACCCTTTTTGTATTATGGAAGCTACCTGCAAACACTACCTGCAACATTCTCCCACTGAGGCAATCCAGGCCGGAAATAAAATCAAAGCACAATTACGCAAAACAGGGGGGAATTTTTGTTTTATTTTTCACAATGAGTCACTGGGTTCACAAGCTTCATGGAAAGGGTGGAACAGCGTATTTGAAGCATGGCTGGAATAAGATATATCAGGCACAAGGACATTGACATGGTTGCATGGGACGGTTGTATAGCCAAATCCCTTCGTCCATTAGTATATGCAGAATCTGTTTACCTCAATGCGATTTGTGAACACAAATGGGATGCATTGGTTTACGGCGATTACGAAGCTGTATTCCCTTTGCCTGTTAAACGTCGATGGGGTCTATCAGTGGTCTACCAACCCTTTTTTTGTCAGCAGTTGGGCTTGTTTGCCCCCCGTGATTTTCATCTGGAATATTCAGATTTTATACGCGCCATACCTCTCAAGTTTATTCGGGTAGGCCTGCATCTTAATCCATCCTTTACATTACCCGGTTGTGTGAGCCGGCGTTGCAATTTATTGCTGAACCTTGAACCCGGTTATTCTCAGGTTGTTGAGGGCTACAATGCAGACGCACGAAAAAACCTGCGCAAGTGCACCGAGGCAGGCATCACGGTTGAAGAATGTGTTGATTTTGAATTGGCTATTTCGTTGTATAGGGAGGTCTGGGGGCCGCTTAACCCAGTTTTGCACGATAATCATTACCGGGCTTTTGAAAATGCGTGCAATGGGCTGGAAATGGGCTCAAAAGCTATTTGTCTGCGCGCCATAAACAATACAAACACGCTTGCATATGCCATTTTTCTATATTCTCCGCGTTATGTGCATTATGTGTGTGGGGCACCGACAGCAGAAGGCAGAAAACGTGGGGTAATACATGCCATCGTTGACTATGTTGCTAAAAAACATGCCGGCGAACACCTGTTTCTTGATTTTGAGGGATCGGAAATACCGGAAGTGGCTGCTTTCTACCGCAAATTCGGTCCGTTTGAAGAACAATTTGGGGTGTATAGTAGGAAAACGCTGGGGTTTTAGGCATAATACCTTTCAGAGTTCGTTAAAAAAACCTCCACAAAATACCCATTCAAAAAATCTGCTCAACCTTGCCTATTTTTGCAGTCCTATGCAATTTGAGCTTACCGAAGAACATCTGGCGGTGCAGCAAGCTGCCCGCGATTTTGCCCAAACCGAACTCCTTCCGGGAGTAATTGAAAGAGACGAACACCAGAAATTTCCTGCAGAGCAGGTAAAAAAACTGGGTGAACTCGGCTTTATGGGAATGATGGTGGACCCTAAATACGGCGGTTCCGGTATGGATACCATCAGCTATGTGTTGGCTATGGAAGAAATTTCCAAAGTGGATGCTTCCTGCTCCGTTGTGATGAGCGTGAATAATAGCCTGGTTTGCTGGGGTTTGGAAACTTTCGGCAATGAAGATCAAAAGCAAAAATATCTGGTTCCACTGGCAAAAGGTGAAATCATTGGCGCATTTTTGTTAAGTGAGCCGGAGGCCGGCAGTGACGCCACCAGCCAGCGCACCACAGCTGAAGACAAAGGGGATCACTATTTGCTGAATGGCACCAAAAACTGGATCACCAACGGCAACAGTGCCAGTGTTTACCTGGTAATGGCCCAGACCGATGCGGCTAAAGGCCACAAAGGAATCAATGCATTAATCGTTGAAAAAAACAGCCCCGGAGTAACCGTGGGTAAAAAAGAAGATAAGCTGGGCATTCGTGGCAGCGACACCCACTCCATCATGTTTCAGGATGTGAAAGTACCCAAAGAAAACCGCATTGGTGAGGATGGGTTTGGGTTTAAGTTTGCCATGAAGACCCTTACCGGTGGACGCATCGGTATTGCCGCACAGGCACTTGGCATTGCTAGTGGTGCTTATGAATTGTCATTAAAGTATTCCAAAGAACGCAAAGCGTTTGGCACTGAAATCATGAACCATCAGGCCATTGCATTTAAGCTGGCAGATATGGCAACGGAAATTGAGGCTGCCCGTTTGCTGTGTCTTAAAGCAGCATGGCTGAAAGATCAGCATCTGGATTATGGTCGTGCCAGTTCCATGGCCAAGCTTTTTGCCAGCGAAACAGCCATGAAAACGAGTGTAGAGGCAGTACAGATTCACGGTGGTTATGGCTATGTGAAGGAATACCATGTTGAGCGCCTGATGCGTGATGCCAAGATTACACAAATCTACGAGGGTACCAGTGAAGTACAGCGTGTTGTAATCAGCCGGGATGTGTTGAAGGATTAATATAACGCAACCGCTGAATTCAATCTGTTTGTTGCATCCATACAATAAAAAGGGCCGTCAATGACGGCCCTTTTTATTATGTTAATTGATAATCTTCCTTACTGAGGGAAGAGTTCCAGTGCATCGAACAATGATCCGGCAGCAGGAGCATTTTTGTTTGCATTGATTTCATCCTGTGGAACCAGGAATCGCTGGGGCAGTTGAGTGCCTTTATTGGGAACCACACCAATCAGGTTTTTGGTTCTACGCAAATCGCACCACGGCTCAATCTGGCCATAAAGAGATGTGTATTTTTCAACAAGAATTTCTTTCAGCATAGCGTCGTTTGCATTAGCACCGGGAACCATTTGACCAGGTCCAAAATCGCCGGCTGCATAATCATCATACTGGCCACCGGTAGCAGCTGCATTGTCATTACGAACATTGTTCAGGTGAGTGAGCGCAGTGTTGATGTCTCCACCACGGATAGCGCATTCTGCCAAAATCAGCTGGTTTTCAACATAAGAAACAATGGCGAAACTGTTGGTTGCAGCAAAAATTCCATCATCAATGTTAGGATCCAGCGGTGTGTAATAGTCTTCCAGGAAGTAGTAGGCAAAACGTGAAGATTCGTCAGTTTTCGCATTGTTGCGGAAGAAGGTTGAGGAATCAAGTAATTTCTGCATGTGTGAACCGCTGGCAGAAATATAGCCGGCACGGTTCCAGTCCAGGAAGTCATAGTACAGGTTCCAGGCACCGGGAGTAGCCTGACTGTGATCAGCCAGCAGATCTTTGCCGGCAGCCACACCATTGGTAGCAGCTGCAGCGGCATTGGTGTAATCACCCATACGCAGGTATGCACGGGCCTTTAGGGTATTTGCTACCTGAGCCCAGTTGTGGTTACCGACATAAGCACCGCTGTAGTTTGCATGATTGGCACTATATGACAATGCCGAGTCCAGCAATGCGATAGCATGCTTGTGAACATCAGACATCTTGTCAAATTTGGGGCTGGTGATACCATCTGTGCAAGCTTCGCTATCGGGAATATCACCCCAAAGAGCAGAAGCTGTCAGTAAAAGATTGGCCTCTGTAATGCAGGCAACCGAGTTCAACTGTTTGTTGTTTGCTTTGGCTGCTTTTGCGCGGATAATGCGACACTGTGCGATACCCTCTGTATACAGGTTACCCCAAGGAGTATTAAAATCGCCGGCATTCATTGAATAATCGCCATAGGATACAAACTGACGATCCCAGCCTACGTGGTGGCCTGAAAATATCCCGGCCAATCGGGCAGCTTCGCCTTCATTTACCAAAACATTTGCCAGCTGTGCACCAGGCATCATCAATACCGGATCAGAATCACTGAACTGACCGGGGTTAATTTTATTTATTTCCTTGATGTCTTTTTTGCAGGAACTAAAGCCTACAGCCAATGACAGGGCAAGGATATATGAAATCTTTTTCATGTTATTATTCCTTTGAAATTTTTAGAGGTTAAACTTAATGTTGAACAGATATGACTTGGTTCCGGGGTTGTTAAAATAATCCAAACCACGGCCGTTTGACACACCGGTCAGGTTGGTTTCGGGATCAACACCATCGAACTTGGTCCACAGGGCCAGGTTTCTGCCGGTAAATCCTACAGAAATTCCACCGGGGACATGCACTGCATCAGACCATGCTTTTGGAAGCTGGTAAGACAGGCTGAGTTCACGGATACGGGTCCATGAAGCGTCTTTGATGAACTGTTCTGCAACAGAACCAAAACCACCACCCAAACTGGTATACCAGTACTGGTTAAGCCATACATTACCTGCACCGAAATCTTTAAGGCTTCCACGTGCAGTGATACTTCCATCGGCATTAACGCTAGCAAGACCATTGGCACCGGCGGCAGCGGCAGTTGCCAGAGTAACACCACGGTAATCAACAATGTTAGCAGCATCAGCGGCTGAAACGGTAAATTCAGTTGCAGATTCCGGCGTTACACCGAAGTTATTCAATACACCATAAGTACCGGCCCACATGTCATTACCCTGACAAGTTTCAACCAGTAAATTGAAGTTTAAGTTTTTGTAATTTCCATTCAAGCCTACGCTACCACGCCAGTCTGGGTTTGGATCACCAATTACACCCTCTTCTGAAGATGCTGTTGGGAAACCATCCGCATCCAGAATCAGTTTGCCTGATTCATCCTTAGCCCATTTGCCACCCCACAGTGCACCCATGGCCTGTCCTTCAACAGCACGTGATGAAGTTCCGGTGAAACCGGCAAGGAAAATGGGAGCTGCACCACTCAGGTTATCAACTGTATTGCGGTTGCGACCCAGGTTACCATAAAGGTTTAAGTTGAAGTTGTCTGTCTTAACCAGATTAACATTCATATCGATTTCGATACCCTTGTTAGAAAGATCAGCAGCATTTTTCCACTGGTTTGCGTAACCTGTAGAGTTAGCAACAGCAATGGCCAATACAGCACCCTCTATCTTGTTTTGGTAATAAGTGAATCCAAGGGAAACTTTGTTCTTAAACAACTTGATATCAGCACCCATTTCGGTTTCAGTTTTGATTTCAGGCTTGATATCAGGGTTACCCTGAGTAGAACTGCGGTAGATTGAACCACCATACAGAGAACCATCCAGGTAGTCACCCCATCCTGAAGATGAGCCCGCAGCTACATAGTTTGTGTTCCAGATGTAAGCGGGAGGTGCTACACCCACACGGCCTGCAGAAACACGCAGTTTAGCATAGCTGAGTACATTGTTGGGCTTTAGGTCTTTGGTCAGCTCATAAGCCAAGCTTCCGCTAGGTGAAAAGAATCGATCTGCGTAGGTAGAAGATGCTTCTGAAGCACCGGTCAATTGCAGGAAGATTTTGTCCTTAATATCAAAATCCAGAATTCCATATGCACGGTTGCTGATTAACTCAGAGTAGGAATTGAAAGGATCTTTATTTTCTGTAGTAGAATTAATGAATGCAAAGCGATCCTGATCGCGGATGATAAACTGAGAAGCGCTTCCGCCAATGTTATAGAGGCTTCTGTAGGTATACAGATAACCAACAGTAGAATTCAAATTAATATCACTACCCAGTTTATGGTTGCCCTGATTGATGAAATGCAGGCTAGTTTCAGTTTCCTGAATGTGATCGTCAACGAATGATCCGTTTGCCTGGCTACCCGCTGAATTTACCGGGAAATAGGTAATACGGCGGTCTGTAGACATATCATGACCCAAACGGGCAATCAACTTATGATTTTCATGCCACTTGTAAGATGCTTCCGGTGTTAGGATGAAACGGGTTACATCCGAAGTGTTGGTCTGTTCATTCAGTGTCCAACCGGGGTTGTTGTAGGTAGGAGCAACATCACCCAGGTAGCGGCGGTAACCGCGGTGTGCGTTGAACTTGGGAATGCCAGCAGCGGAATAGTAAGTGCCTTTGTAATCGCTGTTGTCAAAATCAGGCGCAGTACGAAGGTAGCCCAGGTACAGACCGTCGAGGTTTGAACCCATCTGTACGCGGTTTGAAACCGTTTTGGCCATGTTGGCATTTAAACCTACGGTGAGTTTGTCGCTAACATTCTGTGTAAAATTCAAACGGGCAGTGGTTCTTCTGTAATCAGAAAGACCTTTCATAATACCCTGCTGATTCCAGTCGCTTAGGGAAAAGAACATGTTGCTCTTTTCGTTACCTGCTGAAATTGAAAGGTTGTTGTTCCAAGTGATGCCATTGCGGAATACCTGATCCCGGTTTTGGTCGTTGTAAACAGTTTTGTCACCCTTTCTAACAATGGTTCCATAAACGGTACCATCATCAGCTACAAAACGAGCACCGTTAGGGTTAATGCTATCTTTTCCGTTTCTCAATGCAATACGGTCACCCCATGAATTGGCATTATTGGCGGTGAACCTACCCCCTGTACCCTGGCCGAATTTTCCTTGTTTTTCGTATTCACGATTAACCTGGTCTATGGCATAGGTTGAGGAGAACTCGATGCTCATGCCACGCTTACCTTTTTTGGTGGTAACAACAATTACACCATTAGCAGCACGGGTACCCCATACAGCAGCAGCAGCAGCACCTTTAAGCACTTCTACAGACTCAATGTCTGAAGGGTTAAGATCATTCAGACGTGATTGCTGAACAACCCCGTCAGTACCACCACCAAAGCTGGAGTTACTAACCGGAATACCATCCACAACAATGAGGGGCTGATTGCTGCCGGTAATGGTGTTTTGACCGCGAATCTGAATGTAAGCACCAGCTCCAGGATCACCGGCTGAACGGGTTATCTGTACGTTAGATGCTTTACCTGTCAGTGCCTGAATCACTCCGCTTTCGCCGGAGGATACCAGACCTTTTCCTTGAACTTGTGAAACGGAGTACCCGATTTTACGCACATTCTTGGTAGTACCAATGGCTGTTACGGTTACGGCTCCAACGTCCACAGTGTCACTGCCGGAGCTTCCGCCCGGGCCGGCTTGAGCAAACGCCGCCGGAACGATGGATGCTGCCGAAATGACCATGAGTAGTTTTTTCATTCTCATATTGTATGGGATTAATTTGTTTTGCAATCGTAATAAATATTTAACAATTATCATAAAAACCCATAACCAGGGTCACAGCAAATTCAACTGTTTTTAATTTTAAAATTACATTAACTTTTGAGCAACATGGGGCTCAATGCACTGTTTTTATTGTGTTTGGTTTATCCAGCCTTGTTTGTTCAACCCTAATATTGTTGTAAAACTTTGTGGATAACTTTTATCGCACCAAGAATCAAAAATGATGGTGAATCTGGTGCAAAACCCGAAAATCGGTTTTTAAGCAGCTAATCCCGAAATATTTACGGTTTGGTAAAAAACGTTAAAATCCAATAGCAAAGGCCGGCAACTATAGCGCTTACCGGTATTGTTAACAGCCACGCTACCAGCAAGTTGCGGGTTACACCCCAGCGAACTGCACTAAGGCGCTTGGTAGCGCCTACTCCAATAATGGAACCGGTGATGGTGTGGGTGGTGCTGACAGGAATGCCCATTTGTTCAGTCATAAACAAAGTAACTGCACCTGCTGTTTCTGCACTTACACCTTCCAATGGAGTAACCTTGGTGATGCGGGTTCCCATGGTTTTTACAATTTTCCAACCCCCGCTAAGCGTTCCCAAACCAATGGCACCATAGCAAGCCAACGGAACCCAGGGTGGAAGCTCCTTAAAATCACTGATTTCGTTGCTTGCAATAAGAGCAGCTCCGATAATTCCCATTACTTTCTGAGCGTCGTTTCCACCGTGACCAAGCGAAAAGGCGGCAGAGGAAAGAAGCTGCAGTTTCTTGAACATATTGGCTGTTCGGTTTGCCGAGGGTTTGCGCAATTTTTCAATGTATATGTAAGACAAAACAAAAATCAGAATAACAATCAAAAGAGAGTAACGTATGAAAGAATTGTCCGCTTTTTCAATTTCCTTGGACAAGTCATCTGTCAGGTTTATGTTCAGGGCCTTTTTTAGTTTATCTTCATCAGAACCGCTGAAGCCCATTGCATGAGAAACGGCTATTGCCAGACTGTCTGCTCCAATCTGCTTATGTTGTTTCAATATTGGTTCAAGGCCTCTTATTTTCGCATTTAGGGCATCAAGCTGAGGCTGTTTGGTCTCATCAGCAAAAACATCCTTTTTCAGACGATCCAGTTTGGCTGTTTTTCCGATTACCTCTTTCAGTTTAGCCATTTCAAGGTCTTCAAACGAAACAGCCCCGGCAATTTGCTTTGCTACTTGTAGGGGCCCCTCCTGATCATACCGACTGAGGAATGGCAATGCGGTATTATAATCGGTTATGGCCTTTTCCAGTCTGGCCTGAGCTTCCCGGCTGTTTGGCGTTTTTTCTACTTCGCTTTTATATTTATCTACACGTAAAAATTTTTGCAGATTCTCCTCCATTTTACCTTGCTGAAAATACAAAAACATTAACCAGGTTCCAAGGGTTGTAGCCGCAATAATACCCAGCTTTATCCATGTGTTTCTGTGTATGGTTACCAGGCTGATGAACATAGAAATAGCCATACCAATCAGAGGCGCCAGAAAAATAAACAGCAATGTTTTAACGATTTTTTCCATTTCTACCACACTGCTAAATGCCACAAAGCCCTTGGTTAAATAAGCATGGGCTACAGCAGCGCCTGCAAATCCTCCAATTAGGGTATGCGAGGAAGAAGAGGGAATGCCATACCACCAGGTAAGAAGATTCCAAAAAATTGCAGCAATCAAACCGGCCAAAATAACCGGTAATGTTACATAAGTATCTATTACGGTTTTACCTATAGTGTTGGCTACCGCATGATCCTTGAAAATAAAAAAAGCGGCAAAATTGAATAACGCAGCCCACAAAACTGCCTGCAGCGGGGTAAGTACTTTAGTGCTTACTACGGTTGCTATAGAATTTGCGGCATCGTGAAACCCATTTATATAATCGAAGATGAGGGCTAAGGCTATGATGATTACAAGTAGCATGAAGGGTTTGGGGTTTTAACGGTTATTAGGCGTATTTTACAATGATAGTCTCAATTACGTTGGCAACATCCTCGCATTTGTCGGTTGCCACTTCCATAACAGTATATACCTCTCTGCGACGTATCAGTTCTTTAAAGTCATTCTCGGTTTCAAATAACTTCTTAATACTCATGTCAAAAATGTCGTCCGCGTGGTTTTCCAGACTATTTACTTTAACCAAGCACTCAGATATTTTTTCAGGACGTTTTAGTTCTCTCAACTGCATTACGGCTTTGCCGATTTCTATCGCACTTTGATTGATCACTTCGGCCATTTTTTGTATACCCTGGTCATTAGGATTCACACCGTGAAACTGAATCTTCTTACAACTGGCATAAATATAGTCTGCCACGTCATCCATAGCACCTGCCAGATAGTGTATATCCTCTCGGTCGAATGGAGTGATAAAATTGCGTCCCAGTTCCTGAAAAATCTGGTGGGTCAATTCATCATTCTGGTGTTCCAGGTCTTCTATTTGCTTAGACAACGATAATCTTTTGTCTTCATCTGCCTCATAAACAAATTCCTCAAGCAGTTTCCCCATAAGCGTTACCTTCTGGGCCACCTGTTCAAACAAACTATAGAACACTCTATCCTTGGGCAGGAAAATCTTCATAATACTATTAAATGCCATATTGAAATATTTTTAGTGATGCAAAGCTATTTTGGTTGTAATTTAGGAATAGTGCTTTAAAACAAAATTAACAATAAGATAACATTTGTTGTCATCCCACGTGTGTTAAAACAATACCCTCAGCGGTATGCGCAGCATTCTGACAATATTCACCCACTTCACGAAGCGCATTGTATGCTTCAATTTTTCGAATAAACAGGGCCGGGTCATCAACTTCTTTGTACAGCCCCTGAAGGGCATGGTCGTATGTTAATTCCATTTCTCGCCTCAAAGCATGCAGTTGTTGGGCGTGTTTCATTACAAATCTGCGTTTGGGTGTTCCAATTTCCTCCACCATTTGCTTTAACTCAAAAACGGATTTTTCAATTAAATGGCCCAGGTGCTTAACATGGGTATCGTTGATTAGGTTGTCCCCGGGAATATATCTCGGCACCAGATACAAACCTCGCGAAATGGCGTGAAGATTTGTTGAGAGCTCATGCACCGCTTCTCTGTCTATGGGTGTAATAAAAACCTTGGATAGCCTTTTAACTATTTCGCGATAGTGGTTCTGGCTCTCCGCATATAATGTTCTGATTTCTCGCCTGTATGCATCGTTGGTTTCTGAATCTGTGGCTGAGCCATTCAACAGATTGCTCAGGCATGTGGTCATATTCACAGCCACTTCTGCACCTTTGTTGAACAGTACATAAAACAATTCATCTCCTGGAGAAATGAGTCTTCTAAGGGCTTCCGCAATCACAGTCCAAAGATATTTAGTTGTTTCACTGGTTCGGTTACAGGCTCTAGATTTAACAGAAACATAATGAGATTACTTTCACAGTTCCTTTCTTAGTCTGGCAACCGGAATATTGAGCTGTTCGCGATACTTGGCTACGGTGCGCCTTGCTATATTGTATCCTTTCACCTTCAGCAGTTCCATTAGTGCTTCATCGGTGAGTGGCTTTTTTTTGTATTCCGCTCCTATGGCATCAGACAGTATTTTCTTGATTTCTCGGTTACTGACTTCTTCGCCTTCATCTGTAACAATGCCTTCACTAAAAAAGTATTTCAAAGGAAAAATACCAAAATCTGTCTCTACATATTTGCTGTTTGCCACACGGCTAATGGTGCTTATATCAAGATTTACCTGCTGGGCAATATCTTTTAAAATCATGGGTTTCAAGAATGTTTCATCACCTTCCTCAAAGAACTCCTTCTGCCTTGATACAATCGCGTGCATGGTGCTAAGCAGGGTGTTTTGGCGTTGTTTTACACTGTCTATGAACCACTTGGCTCCATCCAGTTTTTGTTTAATGTATTGAACGGCATCTCTCAGATTTTTATCATTCTTACCCGAATGCTCATAGGCCCTAAGCGTTTCGGCATAAGATGAGGAAATGCGTAATTCTGGGGTATTACGGGCGTTAAGTCGAACCTCAATTTCACCATTGGTGCCTGTTACGATAAAATCCGGGACAATATATTGGGTCTTATTTGATCCGGATCCGGTTTCTCCGGGCTTGGGATTGAGTTTTACAATCTCTGAAATGGCTTCTTTCAGTTGTTCGTCGTTGATTTTTAGTGACCGCTTGATTTTGTCGTAGTGCTTTTTACTAAACGCCTCCATCTGATCTGAAATAATAGTTTCTGCCAGAGAGATGGCCGGATTGTCTCCATAATCCTTCTTATACAATTGCAGCAACAGACATTCCTGAAGGTCGCGGGCAGCGATTCCGGCAGGATCAAAGTTTTGAATTTTAATCAGGAGCTTCTCGAGGTGTTCCTCGGTGGTAATAATGTTTTCATTAAACGCAAGATCATTTACAATACTTCGAAGCTCCCTTCTTAAGTATCCATCCTCTTCGATAGAATTGATGAGGTGAATAGCCAGCTGCAAATCTTCTTCATTATAAAAAGTTGCCCTTGCCTGTTCTACCAGATATTCCTGAAAACTGCCTTGACTTGCCAGCGGCATTTCCTTTTGTTCATCGCCGCTGTAATCTTCGTTAAGGCGAAAACCGCCATCATCATCGCTTCCGTTGACCCTGAGCAATTCATCAACATCAATATCGTTGCCCATGTAGTCATCGTCGCCAAAATCTTCCGTATTGTCAAAATTATCATCAACAGTCTCGCTTCGGTTGTCTTCCAGCGCAGGATTGTCCAGCAGCTCCTGATCCACTTTTTCTTCAAAATCCTGGGTGTTGAGCTGCAGAAGTTTGATAAACTGGATTTGTTGCGGACTTAATTTCTGCAACATTTTCTGGCTTAAATTCTGCTTCAGCGAACTCATTGTTTTTGCTTAACCTCGTTTGCGTTACCTTTGCAATAACACTACAAAAGTAACGTATTTACACGGTATGTATATAGAGGAATTGCACAGCGCGGTTGGCAAAACCGTAACACTTAAGGGTTGGGTTTCCAATAAGCGGGAAGGAAAAGGTATTGTTTTTATCGTCTTAAGGGATGGCTCGGGGTATTGCCAATGCGTGGTCACAGAAGAAACGGCGGGCACCGCAGGGTTAGAAAACGCACAGGGGTTATCCCTGGAATCCAGTGTAGAATTGACGGGACTGGTAATTGCCGATGAAAAACAAATAGGGGGCTATGAACTTCAGGTTACAGGCGTAGTTCCGATAGGGGAAAGCGAAAACTATCCGATTTCAAAAAAAGAACACGGGGTAGAGTTTTTGATGGATCAGCGTCATCTATGGCTCAGAAGCACACGCCAGTGGGCCATCATGCGCATACGCAACCGTATTATTTACAGCATACATCAGTATTTTCAGGAACAGGGTTTTGTGCAGATGGATGCTCCGATTTTCACCGGAAATGCATGCGAAGGAACAAGTACTTTATTCGAAACTGATTTTTATGGTGAGCCCGCCTATCTAAGCCAGAGTGGTCAATTATACGGCGAGGCCATGGCCATGGCCATGGGGAGAATATATACGTTTGGCCCTACTTTCAGGGCTGAAAAGAGCAAAACCCGAAGGCACCTGAGCGAATTTTGGATGATTGAGCCCGAAATGGCATTTTACGATATCTTCCAGAATATGGATTGTATTGAAGGGATGCTGCACGCGATTATCAAAGAGGTACTTGCTCATTGCACACAAGAACTAAAAACGATAGGCCGGAATATTTCTGTGCTGGAAAGCAGTCTCAAGTCCTTTCCCAGATTAACCTATGATGAAGCTGTTCGCATTATCAAAGGAGAGCAGGATGTGAATGGAAAAAACGGCATCGGAAGTCTGGAGGAAGAGCTGCGTCGTGTACAATTGCGCCTGGAAGAGGTAAATACCGAGATTGCCGACCGTGAGACAAAAATTGCCGGTGGAGCAATGAAAAAAGGTGAAATTAACTTTTTCCAAACCAAGATTGATGCTCTTAAGCAAGAGAAAGCAGAATTGGAAGAAGACAGCCGCAATATTCCTCAATGGATAAAGAGTGCCAAAGAGTTTGAATATGGAAATGATTTCGGTGGCAGTGATGAAACCGTTATTACCCGCCTTTTTGATTCGCCAATCATGGTGTATGACTGGCCACATGCCGTGAAAGCATTCTACCTGAAAAGAAACCCGGAAAACCCCGCATTTGCGAGAGGTGTAGACGTTCTTGCGCCTGAGGGATATGGAGAAATTGTGGGAGGGGGTGAAAGGGAAACCAATGTGGAGCTTTTGAAGGCAAAAATTACAGAACACGACCTGCCCATGGATGCGTTTGAGTGGTATCTCGATTTACGCAGATTTGGCGCTGTCCCCCATAGTGGTTTTGGTTTGGGCCTTGAACGGATGGTTACCTGGGTTTGCGGCCTCAAACATGTGCGAGAGAGTATACCCTTTCCCAGAATGTACGGCCGATTAAAACCCTAAGAATAGATTTAATGGATTTCTCTCCAGCGTTTTAGCTCTGTCTCAAGATACAGAATGCGAACACGCTGATTTTCTACCAGTTCTGCCAGCAATTCGTTTTCCCGAACCAGTGCTTTCCACTCAGGGCTATCTGTGGAAGAGGGAGATAGAATTTGGTCACTGCTTACATTCTGTAGGTCTGTGAGTTCAATACCCAGACCCTTGGCGACTTGTTCAAGTGTGTCAAAAGTAATACTGCCCGTTCTTTCAATGTGGGAAATCATGGGGCGAGTTTTGTTTATTTTTTCAGCAAGATCTTCCTGAGTCCATCCTTTGGATAACCTGGCGAGGCGGATACGCTGACCTATGTGATTTTTTTCCCTCATCTATCGAATTTTACACTGCGAAATTGAATGAATTTAAATTAACATAATTTTCAAAATTATAGATTTTGGATAAATATATTGTCATAATTAAAAAACAACGATTAATTTTTGTAGAACTCTCAGCTTACACATTGTAATCAGCTCATTAATTACCGGTAGATATTACGCAAGGCGTCATATCGTGGGCTGGGGCTTACTTAATGTCCAGTTCGTCCACAAAAATAAAGGTATCACCGCCCGCACCTGGATGCCATTCAGGCAGAACACCATACTGTGCAGCCCGCATCTTAATGTAACGGGCTTTTACCGGCTGTGTATAGGTACTTAATATTTGCCTTTGCGACCCCAAGCTATCCACAGGGATAAAATTCATACTGCCACAGGCATTTCCCCATGTTTCGCCATCAAGCGAAAAACTAAAACTTACATTTCTTGGATACACAATCCAGCTGCGGGTGTCTTGCAAAAACCCCGCATGCAGGGAGGTGATGGTTTGAGTCTGTCCAAGGTCTATAATTGCTTCATATGGCGCACCCTGTATTCCCTGCCAGTTGCCTTTTTGCCATTCGGCATCACCCAATACACCATTACACAGGGCTTGTTGGCCACCACCCGTATATTGGGGATGCAAGGGATTTAGTAGTTTGATCTTCCAGTGATTGGGTCTTTTAAAAAAACATGCTTTTGCAATGCCGCCTCCCTTCTTTGCCATAGTTGATATACAGCAACTTTGTGTAAGTATAATATTCGTGTCATTTCCGCTCACAACCATTTTAATTTCCTGTTTACCTTCGGAGGTCATGGTTATATCGAAACCTTTACTGCTTTTAATTCTTACAGTCATAGTGTCTTCAAACGCAATGTCTTTAAAGTATAGCACCGGTGCAGGCGCACTATACGTTTTTTCTGCGGTTTGAAAGCTGTTTCTATCTCCACTGCCCCAATCTGTGGGGCTCTCGGTCATAGTAAAAACCAACTTTCCCCCTTGCAACAGATCTTTATGAAACAAATAATTGGCTTCAATTACCTTACCGTTAAGGGTTAAAGGCTGAATATGATTTCCTTTTCCTTTTTTAAGAAGTTGCAGTTTCTTTCCATTTTCAAATGAAATTATGGCTTGTTTAAATAACGGATAACCTATGCTGTAACGGGCATCGCCGGGGCAAACCGGATAGAACCCCATACTACTGAGCACATACCAGGCACTCATTTGTCCACAATCTTCATTGCCACTGAGCCCGTCAGGACTATTTCTGTATTGGGTTTCAAGAATCTGTTTCACCCTTTGCTGAGTTTTGTGCGGTTTTCCAACCGAATTGTACAAATAGGCAATGTGGTGGCTGGGCTCGTTTCCGTGGGCATACTGACCAATCATACCGGTAATGTCGGCCTGCTCTCGTCCGGTTGTTTTAGATGAGGTGGTAAACAAACTGTCCAGCATGGCATCCGGCGTTTTTTCACTCTGCGATATCATGGTTCCCATCCAGGTTTGCATATCGTGCGGTACAGAAAAAGAATAGTGCCAGCTATTAGCTTCTGTATAGTGGTTGTTCACCTCCTTGGGGTTAAATGGTTCCAGCCAGCGCCCGTAACTGCGGGGGCGCATGTGGCCTGTTTCGGGGTCAAATACATTTTTCCATGCCTCGCTCCGTTTCAAAAACAACTTTTCCAGGCTGTCCTTGCCCAGCATCTTTGCCATTTGTGCGATACACCAGTCATTGTAGGCGTATTCCAGGGTTTTACTCACTGATTCGCTTTCGTTTTCCATGCTGAGAAAACCATATTTGATATAGTCATCCAACCCAAAAACAGGGATATTGGCAGTTTTAACCGCGGCGTCCAGAAGGGCTTCAGCACTGTCGGGCATTATGCCTTTGGCCATGGCGTCGGCAATCACTGAAACTGCGTGATAGCCTATCATGCAATTGGTTTCATTGGCGGCTAACTCCCATACAGGCAAACGACCACTTTCCCGAAACATACGCAGAAATGTTGTCATAAAATCTCGGGTGCGCTGCTGTTCTATCAGCGTGTAGAGCGGGTGAGTCGCCCTGTAGGTATCCCACAAAGAAAACACCGAGTAATGATTTCCTTTCCCTGCATGGGTTTTTTTATCAACTCCTCGGTATGTGCCATCAGGTTCAGAAACCAAGTTCGGTACAACCATGGTGTGGTATAATGCCGTATAAAATATTTGCTCTTGTTCGGGGGTGCCTTTTACTATGATCTTACCCAGCTGCTTTTCCCAAACAGATTCTGTTTGTTTTTTCAACCAGGCAAATGCTTCGGGACCGGCAATGCCTCGTGCTTCGTCCTTTATAGCCCCGGATTTTGTTAAGTATCCTGAAAAAGAAATTCCTACGGTAATGTATACATCTAAAGTGCCTTCCGGAAAATAAACAGCCACAGAACGCTGCTGTTTGTCTTTTTGCTTGAGGGTTATAACCGAGTCAGCGGCGGCAGAAAACCACATATCAAAAAAGAACTGCTGATCCTCGGCCCATGCTTTGCTAAATCGGTGTCCATAGACATGCAATTTGGATTTGTTGTCAGCAGAAGGCGAATTAAATGCATCAAGACGCCCGTCCGTCACATAATCGCGGTGCTCAAGGTCAATAACGATAACGGGTTTTGTGCCTGTCGGAAACCGGTAGTGATGTATACCTTCCCGGGTACCTGCGGTCATTTCAGCAAAAACCCCATTGTTAAAGGTTACCGAATAATAACCGGGAGATGCTTTTTCGTTTGCGTGCTTAAAAAGAAGGGGGTGTATACCGGGCCGTACCAGTAAATCACCATAATCTGAAACCCCTGTTCCACTGAGATGTGTATGCGAAAAACCGTAACAAATGCTATCATCATAATGGTAGCCGCCGCATCCATCCCAGCCGTCAAGGCGGGTATCCGGACTTAGCTGTACCATACCAAACGGGGCTGTGGCGCCGGGATAGGTGTGGCCGTGCCCACCGGTGCCTAAAAAGGGATTAACTTTTTGAATGAGGGTTTGTGCATGTAACGGAGAAATCAAAACCCAAAGCAGGCTGTAAAGGGATTTCATGGATTGCAAAGATGGGCATGAAAGAATTATTTTTTGTTTGATTTTTTCCGGCACACCTTCCAGGTCTTAGACCTTCAAGGTTTAGCGCGCCCGCGCGCGAGGCTCGCGCAAAAACAGATTTCCCTGTGTATAACCCGGAAAAGTCAAACCGAAACGACTTTCATGTGTTACTTTTGCAGTAATAATGGGCAATATCACATTTCAATTTGAAGACAAAACCCAACCGTCGGTTACAGTTACCATAGAAGCCGGTGAGAGTGTTTTGGAAGTTGCGCTGGATAACGACATACAGCTAAACCACAACTGCGGTGGCGTTTGTGGATGCAGTACCTGCCACATATATGTGCAAGCAGGAGAAAACCTGTTGCCCGAAATGAGCGATCGTGAAGAAGATTATGTAGATCGCGCCAGAAACCCCCGCTATAACTCTCGCCTTGCCTGCCAGTGTAAACTGACCCAAAACGGAGATCTTGTGGTTACCATCCCTGACCAAAGCGGCATAATAGGCCATTAATTCAACTTTTACCCCCATTAAACATGTTTGAACCCCCTATATTCTGGAATGATCATGAGGATATCGCCATGAAACTTTATGAGCGATTCGGCGATGATTTCAACGAAAGCAAAATTTACAGAATCCGTTTTACCGAACTGCTTGAGTGGGTGTTGGAAATCCCAAACTTTAAAGGTACGCGAGAAGAGTGTACTGAAGGACACCTGGAGATGATACAGGCACAATGGGTATACGAATGGCGTGATAATCAATAATTGATAATCCTATTACTGGCGTTTTAGGTTTTTATGCAGCGGTAGTATAACTGCTGAAGTCCTGTATCAAAGGTTTCTGAAG
>JBEDNI010000010.1:0-17328 GCA_041170685.1 Bacteroidota bacterium
ATTGATTACCAAAATTATTATACCCTAAACGGTTTAGGGTGTCCTCAGGCCACAAAAAGCACCACGGTAAGCAGGTAAATACCCACCATCAACAGGATGGTGAGACTGAGGTTTTTGAGTTCCTTATTCCAGGGTTTGCGATCTTCAGGGGTCAATGGCGGCTCCTGCGAATTTAGTTCTGCCACGCGGCCGGCATGTCGGGTAAGCAATAAAATGACCGGAGCATACACCAGCAATAAGAGCAAAGGTTCTGTGAGATTGGGCCGAATTTGCAAACTGCCACCCTCACTTAAAAAACTGGTAAACACAAAAAGAAACCCCATCAAAAGCAGGGTTTTGTGATACAACTGTGCCCATCTTCTGCCGAGGCGTAATGCAAGGGTGCGCTTACCGGCCAGATTGTCTGTTCGGGTATCTCGCATGTTGTTTACATTGAGCACCGCTGCACTTAACAAGCCCATTCCTACTGCCGCAAGCCACACCTGAGGAATGAGCGTCCCCGTCATTAGGTAAAATGTGCCGCAAACAGCCACCGGGCCAAAAAACACAAACACCACCGCATCTCCCAGACCCGAATACCCAAATGCGCGTTTTCCCATAGTATACCCCAATGCCGCCAGAATTCCCATTATACCCAGGGCTAGGAAAACACCAAACAGTTTAAGGGATGGGGTGGCAACATACAGCAAAAACAAACCCAACCCCAGCGACAGGAGGATGTTAATCACGATGGCTGTTCTCATTTGGGCAGGACCAATCCTGCCTGAAGCCAGGGCTCTGTCCGTGCGGTTTGCGGTTTGATCGGTGCCTTTGATGAAGTCTCCATAATCATTGGCCAGATTACTTAAAACTTGTAAACTTACCGCCGTGAGCGCTGCCAGCAAAAGCACTGCAAAATTCCACTTTCCGTGCATACCGGACAGGGCTGCTCCCAGCACAATGCCGCTCACAGCCAATGGCAGGGTTTTTAACCGAAATGCTTGAATCCAGGCTTTCATAATGTTAAAGGCAGGCTGTGCGCCCTCCGTCTACCACCACGTTGGTGCCGTTGATGTATGCCGCTTTATCAGAGGCCAGAAAGCAAATGGCATTGGCCACCTCCTGTGGTTTGCCAAATCGTTTGGCGGGTATTTCGTGCAACATTTCCGCTTTCACCTCATCCGCATGGGTGCCGGTTTTGATGCTTTTATTTTCGATAATGCTGCTAAGCCGTTCAGTTTCGGTAGCTCCGGGAAGCACGTTATTCACCGTAATTCCAAATCCGGCCAGTTCGTTGGCCAGGGTTTTAGACCAGTTGCCCACCGCACCGCGTATGGTGTTGCTCACGCCAAGGTTTGGCAACGGTACCTTCACACTGGTGCTGATCACATTGATGATGCGGCCATAGCCGGCGGATTTCATGCCGGGTATGAACGCCTGCGCAAGGTTGTGGTTGTTAATGAGGTGAAGTTGAAACGCCTCCAGAAATGCAGGGGTTTCGGCGGTGTGGGCCGGCCCTGCGGCGGGGCCTCCGGTGTTGTTTACCAGAATATGAACGGTATGCACTGCGGCAATGCGTGCCGCTGTTTCTGCTACCTGCAGGTTGTTGCTGAAATCGGCCACTGCATAGCTGTGGCCTGCACCGGGCAGCTCCAATAAAGTTTGTTTGAGTTTTTCTTCATTACGGGCCATTAATATCACGGTGGCACCGGATGCTGCCAACTCTATGGCTGTTGCTTTTCCGATGCCGGCAGTGCTTCCGCATACCACCGCTGTTTTGCCTTGCATGTCGATAATCATGGTGCAAAGTTAGGGGATGCAGATGGTTTAAGATTGCCCCTGCAACAATCGCAAGAGGCGCTTACCTTTGTAGGGGATGTCAACACCGCAATCCATTCTGCCTTTTGACGGCGACGCATTGCTGTATAAAAACTGGTGCACACCCGCCGAATCGCAGCAATATTTTGATACCATATTGACATCATCCGCCTGGAAAAACGACGAAGTCGTGATGTTTGGAAAGCACCTTGTTATGGGCCGAAAAACGGCCTGGTATGGATTACAGCCGTTCCGATATGCTTATTCACACATAGAAAGAACAGCCCTGCCGTTTTCAACAGTGCTGGAAGAACTCCGAAAAAAGTGTGAGGCCACTACGGGTTGTGTCTTCAATAGCGCATTATTGAACCTCTACCACCACGGCATGGAGGGAATGGGAAAGCACAGCGACGACGAAGACAGTATCGTGCCTAACAGTGGCATTGCATCGCTGAGTTTTGGATCTGAAAGGGCATTTGTTTTTCTACATAAAAAGACCCGTGAAAAAGTGAAATTGTCGCTGCCGAATGGTAGCCTTTTGCTTATGAAAGACCGCTGCCAGGCATGCTGGTGGCACGAACTTCCCAAAACCAAACGGGTGATTACTCCCAGAATTAACATCACCTTTCGGTTGATGAAAACCTGATGGGTTGGCGGAATATCAAAAAAAACAAATTGTTCATCTGATTTTTATTCAGATAATTAAATCTCTTGTTTATTTTGTGAATACATATGAAAAGCAATCACGAAATTGACTATAAGCTGCATGGTGAAGAAATGCAGTGCGTTCAGATTGAGCTGGATCCGCAGGAAACCGTAGTGGCGGAGAGTGGCAGCTTTATGTTTATGGATGATGACATCCAAATGGAAACGATTTTTGGAGATGGCTCCAATGCCGGCGGTGGTGGATTTATGGGAAAACTGTTCAGTGCGGGAAAACGCCTGATAACCGGTGAAAGTCTCTTTATGACGGCTTTTACCAATGCCGGTAATTCGCGTAAAACGGTATCCTTTGCTGCGCCTTATGCGGGTAAAATCATACCCCTTGATCTGTATGAGCTGGGCGGAAAAGTAGTTTGCCAGAAAGATGCGTTTTTATGCGCTGCCAAAGGTGTGAGCGTGGGTATTGAGTTTCAGCGCAAGCTGGGCACCGGACTGTTTGGCGGAGAAGGCTTTATCATGCAGAAACTGGAAGGAGACGGGCTGGCTTTCGTTCACGCGGGTGGTTACATCATGGAACGGACATTGCAGCCCGGAGAAACGCTGCGCGTGGATACAGGATGTCTGGTGGCTTATACCAAAGATATTAATTACGATATCGAATTTGTACGGGGTATTAAAAATGCCGTTTTTGGTGGTGAAGGACTGTTTTTTGCCAAACTTCAGGGTCCCGGCAAAGTATGGTTGCAAACCCTGCCTGTTAGCCGTCTCGCGAGCCGAATACTGTCTTATGGTACCGGGGGCAGAAAAGAAGAGGGTTCTATCCTGGGTGGATTCGGCAATTTGCTGGATGGTGACTAAAAGCAGACAATTTACCCGATAAAACTCCGTTCTTTACCCATGCAAATGAAACAACTATTATTACCCGCATTTTGCCTGTTGGCTGCGTCCCTCTGTTCACAAAATCCTGTCATTGAAGAAAAACCCTACATAGAGGTCAATGGATCCGGAGAACTGGAGGTAATACCCGATGAAATTTACGTGGCGATTACCCTGCGTGAGCGCAGCATTAACAAAAAATCCGTCACCGTAGAAGAGCAAGAGCAGAGCCTCAAGAATGTATTGAAAAACCTGAAGGTCGATTTAAAAAACCTCTCTTTGTCCGATGCCAATGCCGATTATGTGCGCATTGAATGGAGAAAAAAGGGGGTAATTACCCAAAAGCAATATTCGCTAAAATTGAGCAACGCAACGATTTTGGGGCAGGTGTTTACAGAGCTTGACAAACTGGAGATTACCGATGCCTATGTTTCACATGTGCAGCACTCAAAAATTGACAGTCTGAGAAAAGTGGTGAAAATTATGGCGATTAAAGCCGCTAAAAACAAAGCAGACTATTTGCTGGGCGCCATCGGTGAAAAAACCGGCAAGCCACAGATAGTAAGGGAAAACGATGCGCAATACCCTCAGCCCGTTTGGGCTATGGCCAACGCACGCGGAAGATTGGATAAGCTGGAGTCATATGATAATGAACCGAATTATCAGGATCCTATAGACTTCAAAAAAATAAAAATCGAGAGCAGTATTTACGTTAAATTCTCGATTCAATAGCGGCTATTCGCCTGCCTTTTTCTTCCATTTTACCCTGCAGCCAATGGCTTTGGTGAAGTTCACTTCAGGGTCTTTACCGGCCAACAATGCATTTACCGCGTCTTCCGCATATTTTTTATCGGCTGCAGCTGCATCCTCAGAATTGTTGTCAATAGCCCCCACATATTTCACCACAAATTTCTTCTTCTCTTTCTTCACAATGTAAATATGGGGTGTGCGCTCTGCGCCCCATTTTGTGGCCACTGCCTGCGACTCATCGTGCAGATACGGGAAAGTAAATCCCTTGTCTTTGGCACGTTTTTGCATCTCCGAATAGCTGTCATCAGGATATTGTAATGCATCGTTGGGGTTTATGGCCAGCACAGGATAGCCCTGAGCCGCATATTTGTTGTGAAGTGCAATGATGCGGTCTTCGTACGCTACGGAAAACGGGCAATGATTGCAGGTAAATACCACAATATACCCTTTGGCGGCTTTGTTGGTAGCCATACCCATTTTCTTGCCGTCTATATTGAGCAGTTTAAAATCCTGCACCGTATCCCCGGGCTTGTAGCCGGTTACGGCGGTACTAAATGCCATTGCGGCGATCATGGCGGCGGAAAACAACAGTTGCTTCATGTTTTTATTCTTTTAGGTTTAAAAATGTTTCAATAAAACGTTTCAGGTCGTTAAAATGTTCAAAGGAATCCTGCTTACTGCCTTTGTATTGTCCGGATGAGAACCACGTAACCGGCAAGGCCCCGCCCCAAGTAGAATCAACCGCATTGATAAGATTGCCCATATCGGGGGTTTTGATGAGCAGGTGATCCCCGGGGATGTTGTATTCCGAAATTTTTTGCAACACCCGTGCGGTATCTTTTACCCTGTCGAAGGCCACAAAAACAAAGTCGATTTTATCGCCGTACACACTGTCTGCTTTTACAAAATGGGGCATTTCCTCCATACAAGGTTTACACCAAGTGGCCCAGAAGTTGATGATACGGGGTTTTTCTCCCTGGTTGATTCTGCTGATTAACCCGGCATCGTCAACAACCCGTAGGACCTGTGCGGGCAACGACCAAAAGGAAAACAACAAAACCGACAGTAACAGACTATGCTTCTTCATTCCTTATAAATAACTCAACCTCTTCAATCCTTGCCCCTTTGGCCTTGGTAATGATAAATTCAAAATAGCCCTCACGGATGCTTTCGCGAACCCTGGGTATTTTCCCACATATGGAAATCACATATCCACCCAAGGTATGATAATCACCTTCGGGGAGGTTTAGTCTGTATTTTTCGTTGAGATAATCAATCTCATGACGCGTAGAAAAGAGATACTGACCAGGGTTTACTTCTTTTTCGGTAAGCTGTTCGGTATCAAATTCGTCGTCAATTTCACCAAATATCTCCTCAATCACATCCTCAATCACCACCAGACCGGCTGTTCCACCAAACTCATCCACCACCACAGCCACACTTCTTCGTTTTTGGATGAAGTCACGGAGTAAGTCGTGTGCCTGCATACTCTCATTCACAATCAACACCGGTTTAAGTACATCCTGAATACGGGAGGGTTTTCCAAACATTTCACTTTGGTGCACAAAACCAATAATATGGTCTATATTTTCCCTATATATCAACACTTTAGAAAGTGCTGTTTCAACAAATACTTTATTTAATTCTTCGATGTTATCTTCGATATCCAGGGCAATCAATTCGGTTCTTGGAACCATAAAATCCCTAACCCTTACATCGCTGAATTCCAGGGCATTTCTAAACACTTCCGTATCAATGTCTGTGGTTTCTGCTTGTCCGGTGTTTTCCAATGACACGATATAGTTATCGAGGTCTACCTTGCTAAACACCACGGTACTTTCGCTCACTTTGGTGCGGGTAAAAATTCTAAGTAAGAAGCCGCTGCTTCTTTTGGAGAAGAAAATAATCGGCCATAGCAGCAGGTGAACAAACCTAAAGGGCAACGCCAGTGAAAACAAAACGGTATCAGGATTAATGCGAAACAGGCTTTTGGGCAAATACTCGGCAGTGACCAGCACAATGATGGTACTCAAGACAGTAATGATGGAGAATTTTAGAAAATGATTGGGAATCAGCGGTCCGAGTCCGGTATCCAGTATTTCACCCATATATATACCATAAACCACCAGGGCCAGGTTGTTTGCCACCAAAACAGTGCTAATAAAATCTGAAGGGTTTTTTAAATATCTACTCAGCACTTTGGCGGTAAAGTTGCCCTGTTTACTACGAAGTTCTATTCTGAGTTTGTTGGCGGAAAGAAAAGCGATTTCCATGCCGGCGAAAAAACCACAGGTAACAAGACACGCCACAACCACAGCCCATTTCCCTGACATATCCGGGGTTTGTGACAACAATAGTGACAACGTGACGACAGGGTCGGGCATTCCTACACGAAGATAGTAAAAAGATTCTGTATTCTGCAGATTGTGTGGACTAAACCCTAATTTCGCAGGCATGATCAGGGTTATACTATGCTTGCTGTGGTTGGGCGTTTCCTCACTGCCGGCGCAGCTTCCCAATGATATATTCAACCGGCAGGCGTCTCCCCCCCGAAAAGCCATAGGGCTACAGGCCGATGTGTTCCCTTTTCTCAAAAACAACGAATATTTCAGCCCTGTAAACCCCGGTGAAACCCTGTTTGGTTTCAGAACCTCGCTGGCCGGGGTGTTTAATCTGCAGCCCGGGGGTAAGGCAAGACTGACCACTGGGTTTCTGGTTCAGGAAAATTATGGTGATGCCAAAACCCTCATTAAGCCCGTTTTTTCGCTGTCTCTAACCTCTTATAATGACTGGAACTATGTGTTTGGTGCGCTGCAATCCGGCACACGTCATGGGTTGATAGAGCCGCTGTATAATTATGAACAGGTAATGACACAGCCCCTGGAATACGGAATTCAGGTTCGCCGCGACAACAAAAGGTTGTTTTACGACGGCTGGCTGGAATGGCGTCAACGATTTAATGCCGGAAGCGGAACCCGGGAGATGCTGGTGGCGGGACAACACTTGCAACCCCGTTTTGCGGTGGGAAAACGCGCTGTTTTTTCCATTCCTTTGCAGGGTCTTTTGGTGCATCAGGGTGGACAATCCATCAGTAATCCGGTTCCAATCAGCACAAGAATTGCTGCCTCCGCCGGGTTGCGAATGGCCGGAATTGACACAGGATGGGCAATAGAAACATACACGCTTCAAAGCATGGATAACTCACCCAATCCTCAGCAGCCATGGAAAAACGGGTATGCTTTTATGGTGAATATTCAAAAGCGTTTTGGTCGCTATCACTACCTCGCTGCCAGTGGCTGGTTTTCCCGCGAGTTTGTTTCTACGCTCGGCAGTCCTGTGTTTTCCAATGTAAACCCGGGCTATCCCTATGCCAACGAGCACACGCGGCGCATTGCCATGCTAAGGTATGTGTATTCGCGACCTGTTTTAGGCAATTCGTTATGGGTTGACGCCCGCATAGAGCCCCATTATGATTTTGAAAGGGCCGGAATAGAGTTTTCACATGGCTTATACCTACGATACATCCGAAGCGGAAGCTTCAGCATTCCCCGAATCCCCGGCATGTTTTGATTTTAGGGTTTAAACCCCCGAAATGCCCATTTAAAACCTTCTTTGAATCCCGGTTTAACCGCGGTTTTTGTGGGTAGCCGATAGGCAACACCCCATTCCAGGTAATCTGCCATGCTGAGGTGGGTCCGCATGCGCACCATGGCCGAGAGCTTAGATGATGCATAATATTTCACACCCAGGGCCTGATAGTACCTTCGTTTAGTATTGTCGGGACGGTACAGGTAAAAACCCATATCAGCAATTACACCCACCTTCCCTACACGGTATTCATGGCCCCCGCTGATGGCTATCTCTGTAATTTTATCGGCGGTTGATTTGGGTAGCGGCTGAAACTTTGTATACACATAGGTTTTGTCATAAAAACCGGTAATGGCTGCTGTCCAGAAACGATGGGGCTTATGTGGATACAGCAATTTGAGTTCCGCCAGGTAATTAAAAATATTGCGGGGATCATCCATGCTCATTTGTTTCTTACCAAAACGCAGGGAAGGTTGCCATTCAACGGTGTTGGGGTTTTCCGGGTATCGGGGATGATAAAATCGGTTGTTTCCATCAAACTGTTTTATCCCTATAAAAAGGCAGGGCATATTGATACCCAGGTTGGGTTGGCCAAAGTTTCCATTGGAGTAATGGATCAGGGAAAGTCCCAGTTGCGCTTGTTTCCGCGGTGAAAGAATCGTTTGCACATAGACAGCGGCCTGCATCATACCATTGAAGCGGCTTCCGATGGCGCGGTTTTTGGGATTGGTATATACATCCCATTGCCGGGAAAGGAGTCCGACACCTGTGGTAAGACGGAACCTGTAAGAGGTTTTTTCATCGCCATAAAAACCGGCATCATAATAACCAAACAACGAACTCACATTGCCGCTAATATCGTTAAACAACCTTATGTGGTTCAACCCTATTCCGGCAAAGGGTTGTTTTTGGCTTTTTGCCAAGGCACCATCTTTATCCATTCGCCATTCTCTACCGGCCTCAAATCCTACCACATGGCTACCCATGGCCTGCATGTCGTCGTGGTGGGCCGCCAGAAATCCAGGATAGGTGCGGAAAGACCAAGCATGCTGTGAATGTGTTTTAGATACACTAAGCAATAAAAAAAGGATAACTGCGGATTTTTTCATACCGCCAATGGGTTACTTCTGGTTTTTCTCGGTAGCAAGCACCATTTTGATACCCAGGTTGGCCCCAACTTGCATCACATCCACCAGATCCTGCACATAGGCTTTGGCGTCGGCCCGCAGAACTACCACCAGACCGGCATCTTTGTTGTTGGGAACTTGATATTGGTCTCTCAACTCTTTTAGGCGTTTCTCCAGTTCATCGTAACTAACTTCTTCTTGTTCAATGTAAACATGTAGCGCATCGGGGTTGTCCGCATCCCTTTTAACAGTCAACGGTATGGATTTAGGGCTTATAGTGCTGGTGGTTTTTGCCTGGGGCAACATTACCTTTATCACATTGGGGTTGGCCAAGGTGCTGGCAATAAGGAAGAACAACAACAGGAAAAACATGATATCGTTCAGTGACGATGATTCTACCTCTGCTTCTTCGCGTTTGCGCCTTCCTATTTTCATGTTGTGGGGCTGCTGTTAATTAGAAATTGGATTTGTTCAGCAATTCCAGAAACGCCAGGTTTTGCTCCTGAAGGCGCTCGGCAAAGCGGTCTATTTTGCGGATATACATCTGATATCCAAAGAAAGCTATAATTCCCACCAGCAGACCGGCAAAACTGGTCACCATTTTCACGTACAATCCTCCTGAAATAGCACCGATACTTAGGTTGTTATCTACGCTGATAGCATAAAAGATGTTAATCACACCCCATATTGTACCCACAAATCCGATCATAGGGGCCAGGCGGCTGATGAGACTCAGCATGTTCAGATTGCTTTCCATGGCGCTGAGTTCAACATTGGCGCGGGTTTCCATGGCACTTTCAATTTCGCGCATGTTACTGCCCAAAAAACGCAATCCGGTGGCAATCACCTGGGCTTGAGCTGTGGGTGAGTTGGCACAATAGGCCAGCGCACTGTCGGGGCGATTTTCCTTTAGGTTGTCGCGAACCACGTTCATCAGGTTAAAATCCATTTTGGCACGACCGCCAATGTACATGTAGCGTTCAATGAGGAAAAAGATGGTGGCGAGCAGGGCAATGGCCAGAAATATCATGGTAACGCCGCCTTTGACCATAATTTCCAGAATGGGTGCGGAAATATGCTCGGCATTTTGGGCGGCTTTGGCTACTGCCTGGGCAGTGTCGGTTTGAAGAAGCGTAATGAGCAGTTGCATGGTTTGGTTGGTGCGAAAAAAAGCAATATTTATGGTTAAACGATTAAATCCCTGTGAAAATTATCCCCAGTGTTTTATTTTTCGGTCAGGCGGAGGTCATTCCATGTCATTCAGCTCGGCTACGCCTCCGCTGATGATGTATTTGGTCCAGTGGCTGCTTTCAGCATCTACGGGTTTTATTTTGCCTGTTTCCACAATCAGCATTTCTCCGCTTAGCCCATAACTGTATGGCAAATAAACAGCACTATGGCCGGGCATATCAATAATTTTCATGTCGTCCTGGGTAATAAAACCCATTCTATACACCCCTTCGCTCACATTAACCAAAACGGGCTTGGTAAATTTCTTTTTATCCCCCACAAAGGCCTCTGTCATGTCTTTGGTGGTGCCGAAAATAAAACTCAGGCCCGGGGCCTTCTCAATAATTCCTTCAAAGAAATCGAGGATTTGGCGTGCTACCACACCACGGGTGATAAAACCCACAGCCAGAATAATGGACAGCACCAGCAGCGTATAGAAGAAAAACTCTTTTCCGCTGATTTCGCGCAAGTGCAACACACCGGTAATGGTATTTACCAGCCACACGATGATGAGTACGGTGAGTACTATGGGTAATAAAACCAGCAATCCCCGCAAAAAATAATTGATGAGTAGGCGCCAGGTACTCCGGGCCCTGATTTGATTGTCTCTCATAGAAAATGGTGTTGTTGTTTTATTCATGGTTGCAATGCCTGTAAATCTTTGCCTATGTCTTTTCGGTAAAACTTACCTTCGTATTGCACGGTTTCGGCTGCATGCAGGGAAATTTCTGCTGCCATGCCCATGTTTTCAGCCAGGGAGGTTATGGCAAGCACACGCCCTCCATTGGTAACTACGCCCTCATCGGTTTGCCGGGTTCCGGCATGAAAAAACAGGGTCTGTGCTCCGGGTGCCGGAATATGCATGGGTTTCCCTTTTTCAATTTCGCCGGGGTAGCCTGCCGACACCAGAAAAATGGTTGCCGCGGTGCGCGAATCCATCTCAAACGGGAGTTTATCCAGCCCACCGTGCGCAATTGCCATAGCCAGGTCTTTCATGTTGACGCGTAGCCGTGGAAAAATCGCTTCTGTTTCCGGGTCACCCATGCGCACATTGTACTCTATCACTTTGGGTTCGCCGTTGCAGTTCATCAGGCCCATAAACAGAAACCCCCTGAAAGGGTGCCCTTCTTTTTTTAAGCCTTCAAACGTAGGAATAGCAATACGTTCAGCTACTTTTTGCATAAATGCTTCGTTGGCAAAAGGAACCGGGCTAATGGCACCCATACCGCCCGTATTGGGACCGGTATCCCCTTCTCCGATGCGTTTGTAATCTTTGGCACTGCCCAACATCCGCCAGGTTTCACCGTCGCTCACCGCAAAACAGCTTATTTCTATGCCATGCAAAAACTCTTCAATAACGACGGTATTTCCGGCGTTGCCAAAGCGGGCATTCAGAATCATGTCGTCCAGCACTGATTCCGCTTCGGCTCTGTCTTCGGTTATGATAACGCCTTTTCCGGCGGCCAGGCCATCAGCTTTCAGCACATACGGCGGTGATAGTGTGCCCAGAAAATCTTTGCCTTCGTGCAGATTATCAGCTGTAAAACTGCGATACGCCGCTGTTGGGATATTGTGGCGCATCATGAAGGCCTTGGCAAAATCCTTGCTGCCTTCCAGGGTGGCTGCATATTGGTCAGGGCCGGCCACGGCAATGCCGTGGGGCCTCATAAAATCCACAATACCTGCCACCAGAGGATCTTCGTTGCCCGGTAAAATCAAAGAAATATTGTTGTTTTGGCAAAACACAAGTACCTCCTCAAAATCCAGGGGATTGACGGTTACATTTTCGCCGCACTGCGCAGTTCCGGCATTTCCGGGTGCTATGTAGAGCTTGCCCGGGTTTCCAGACTGCGATAGCTTCCAGGCAAAAGCATGTTCGCGGCCTCCCGAACCCAGCAAAAGGATGTTCATGCTGCGAAATTAGGTCGCAAAAGGCGGAAGTTATCCCTTATTTATTCGGTTTATGATTCATTCCCAGCAAATAACTGCCGGCTATGGCCATACAGGCTGTTTCGGTACGCAAAATCAGCATTCCCAGCGGATAGGCGGAAAAGCCCGCTGTTGCAGCCGTTTGAACCTCCTTGGATGTGAAGTCTCCTTCAGGACCAATAAGCACAAGGCAATCTCCTGCTAAGGTTTCTTTACCGGCAGTGGCAATGGTTATTTCATTTCGGCAATGACAAATAAGGCGGCTCTCATGGGCTTCTCCAAGCACGGTGGAAAAAGGTAGTGTTTCCATTAGTGGTAAGCGTGAGCCCTGACTTTGTTTTAACGCTGCAATGGCCACTTTTCTCATCCGCTCTTCATTAAGGCGCTGTTTCTCTGTATTGTCGGTTTGTATGAATACAAGCCGTTTCACACCCATCTCGGTGCATTTTTCCACCAGCCACTCCAGCCGGTCTGCGTGTTTGATTATCCCAACGGCAATGGTGAGTTCCGGAAGCCCTTGCACTTGAATTTTTTCGCTGATACTGGCTGTGAATCGTTGTTTTTCTATGTGTTTGATGCTGCCCTGATAACGATTTCCCAACCCATCCGTGAAGTAAATATTATCCCCAACCTTATATCGAAGCGCCTGAATGGCATGTCGGGTTTCGTTCTCATCAAAGACCGCCTCGTTTTCTTGAATATTTTGGGTAAAAAAGGAGAAATGACCGGGCATAAACTAGCGTTTTTAGTGCAGAGCAGCCCTAATGGGCATGTTTCTAACAATCCTTGCTTCCTCGGCGGCAAATGCCAGAAGTCTTTCGTACACGGTTTTTTCCTCAAAATAGTTCAAGGCCATTTTTACAAAAATATGCGCATGTTTGGCTTCGCAGGCCCACAAACGGTGGTAGAATTTTTTGGGCTCACCTTCGGGCAGCCTTTCCCAGATGAGTTTGAATCTTTCGGCACCTCGGGTTTCGAAAAGAGAAGCCAACAAGAGCCTGTCGAGAAAACGTTCATCCCTGCCCGACCGCACAAACGCCATCAATCCTTTGATGTACGGGTCTTCTTCAAAGGGGTTTTCAAGCTTTAAACCACGGGTTTGCATCAATTCATATACATCGCGGAAATGCTCTAATTCTTCCAGTGCCGTTTCTATCAGCAGGGGTATGATTTCTACCCGATCCGGGTATTTGGCCACCATACTCATCATCATGCCGTTGGCTTTGCGCTCGCAATCGGCATGGTCTTGCAAAAAGGTATCAAAATCAGCCATTACAGCATCCGCCCATTCGGGGGGTGAAGCACATTGCAGGTCTATGCTGAGTTTCATTCTTTTTTATAAATTCCAGGTACTGCCGTCCTTACCGTCTTTGATATTAAAACCCAGTGCAATCAGTTTGTTGCGGATTTCATCACTCAACCCATAGTTTTTGGCGGCCTTGGCTTCTGCCCTCATGGTCAGCAACATTTCCATAACGCCGTCCAGGGCAGCGCCATGGTGTTTTTCTTCTGCCTGAATACCCAGAATTCCATACAGCCAGGTAGTAAATAGATTGTTTAGTGCATCTACATTGGCCCTGTCTAATTTGAGTTTACCGTCGGCGGCAGAATTGCATACTCGGGCGGCCTCAAATAAATGTGCTATCACCTGGGGTGTGTTTATATCGTCATTCATACTGTGCCGGCAGGACTCAATAATATCGGAAACAACATATTCTGTATTATCCGATATTGGGAGTTTTGATACCTGTTCGGCCGCATTGATCAGTCGCTGAAGGCCCTTCTCAGAGGCCTGCAGGGCCTCGTTGCTAAAATCCAGGGTGCCTCGGTAATGCGCCTGTAGGATAAAAAACCGCAGCGTCATAGCGCTGTACGGCCTTTCCAGCAGTGGGTGATTGCCGGAAAACAACTCATCTACCCTAATACCGTTGTTCAGACTTTTGGCCATTTTCTGGCCGTTGATGGTGATCATGTTGTGATGCACCCAATAACGCGCGGGGTTATGTCCGGTGCACGCCGAGCTCTGGGCGATTTCACTCTCGTGGTGTGGAAACAGCAAATCCATACCGCCGCCATGGATATCAAACACGTCGCCCAGGTATTTACGGCTCATGGCAGAGCACTCAATGTGCCATCCGGGATAACCTTTGCCCCAGGGGCTATTCCACTGCATAATATGTTCGGGCATGGCTTTTTTCCATAAGGCAAAATCATTGGGGTTGCGTTTCTCGTCCTGTCCTTCCAGCTCACGCGATTCATTGCCGGCGCCAGCCATGAGATCTTCCAGAATACGGCCGCTAAGTTTACCGTAATCTTGGGTTTTGGCATAGGAAAGCACATCAAAATACACACTGCCATTTACCTCATAAGCCAGTCCCGCAGACATGATGGTTTCTATCATCTCTATCTGCTCGATGATATGGCCACTGGCACGGGGTTCAATTCCCGGTGGCAGCACGTTCATCTGCCGGCTCATTTCGTTGTACGCCACGGTGTATGTCTGGGCAACCTCCATCGGCTCTACATGCTCCAGGCGCGCCTGTTTTGAGAGTTTATCCTCCCCTTCGTCACCATCTCCCACCAGGTGGCCCACATCGGTAATGTTTCGCACATGGCGTACTTTATAGCCCTGAAACTCCAGGTAACGGCGCAACACATCAAACACCACCGGCCCACGCACGTGGCCCAGGTGTGGGGGCCCATACACCGTAGGTCCGCACACATACATTCCTACATGGTGTTTGTGCAAGGGTTCAAACCGTTCATTTTGGCGTGTGTACGTGTTATAGATGTGCAGGGCTGACATAACGAGTGCAAAGGTAAGGATTGTTGAATTATTGATGGATGGCTTATTGTGTCTATCCCCGGAGTAAACAGCTCATTAAAAGGCTTTGTTTATTCCCAATACCCATCTAAATTTCAGGTAATCATCTCCGTTTGAAACGGCGTTGACAAACACGGGGAAGTCTGCTCTGATTTGCAGCGGAGCGGATGCCCGAAACCATGGCTTTTTGCGAGGGCTTAGCTTTTGCCAGTTTTTGATGGTCCATACCGTTCCCAGTCCGGCATCAGCCAACAGCCCGGTGTAAACTACCTTTCCGTTCAGCGGTAGCCCCATTACACCCGCATCTCCGAACAAATAAATATTGGCAGACAACATGCTGATTTTGGGCATAAATGAAAACAACTTGCTAAAATCCAGCTCAGCATTTACAGAGGCCCCTCGGTTGCCTCTGAACATTGCGATTACTGTGTCATTGGTGGCCGTGGGTAACAAATAACCCTGCATTCCACGGATATTCAAGCCACCACCCATGCTGAGCGCCGAACCGATATTGGAAAGATCCATGGTCATATCAGACAAGGGGACGCTGCCGATGTCGCGAGTAAATTTATTGTCTTGCAGTTCTTCCGGTGAGGCGCCCCAGGTGTACAATGCCGACTCGGCCGGCAGCTGATTGCCTTTGGCTATTGCAGCAAACACACGCGTGCGAAAATCCAGTTTGTTTCCCCTCACTTCATTCAGCCACACCACTTTAGCCACACCATACTGTGCATCACCCCAGGGTAGGCTGTTACGAAGTGAAACATCTACACTGCCATTTCCATTAAACGTGCGATACGTTTGCCTGCGGCCCAGGGTGAGGGTATTGTTAAGTCCGCTACTCCAAAACCCGGTGCCGGGTAAAAAGGCCGCCCTCAGATTCACATCACCATAGGGGTATAAATAGCGGAAACGCAGCCGCTGCATATATTTCCAATCTACATACCACTTTCCTCTGTGATCATCCTTAAACCAGCCGGCTTTATGCATTTCCACCCCGGCCAGATAGCGGCTGTGAAGGGTTATGGTTCCTTTGCCCCTTAATTCATGCGAATAATTAAACAGGTAAGAAATCTTATCCTCCGGGGAATTTCCGTCGCCGGGTTGGTATATTCCCAAACCGGTTCCATACCAGGCCCCCAGCTCCGCCACGTGCCTGCGCATGGCATATTGTCCATTCCACAATAAGCCCGGCTTAATTCCGTCTTCAGTGTTGTACCACACATCCGGACGACATTGCATTTTATACCCGCCCAGAAAGCTGTTATCCTGTCCATTCTCTTTATCAAGCTCCCAAGAATAGCGTCTCGGCCACTGATTGTTCATGCGGTTGATGTCGGCCATACGCTGGGATGGGTCAATATAGATATCCTTCACTTTTCCGGGGGCCTTAATTTCAAATGTGTAGGAGGGCCGAAGTTTGCCCCATCCAATCCAGGGTTTTAAATTTACCGTGCCGGGTTTTTGGTATTGGCTTACCGGAATGGTATAGTTTAGCATATATCCGTTTTTATTGGCATCCTGCCCAATAACCGTCACATCTACCGGCATTACCATATCCCCTTTGCGGTTTACCGTTATGGCATACACGTCTTTTTTCTTCTTTACCTTCAGCGCATAATCAGCCACCTTGCGCGTTTCGAACCACTGGTCAAAAAACCCATTGAGGTCGGTTTTGGCACTCATGATGATGCTGTTTCGGAAATCTTCCACATAAGGATGGCATATTTTCCATTGTTTCACATAATCCTTCATGGCCTGCAGGAAAACCTCATCACCCAATACATATTGTAAATTGTACAACATGGTTGCGGTTTTGTAATACACATGCCGGTATCCCCCACCGTGGCCTATGGCGTTTTCAAAGTCATCGCTGTGGGTGTTGAGTATAGCGTCTTCACCATCTAGTGCATCAAACATGTAGCCGGCATAAACGGTTCCATAATCCACGCCCAGCCCTTTACGGCTGCTGAGCTGCTTCATGCTCCATGATGTGAGAAACTGGGTAAACCCTTCATCCAAACTGGCACGATAGGTCTCATTGTTGCCCAACATGCCAAAAAACCAGTTGTGGCCTACCTCATGGGCAATGAGTCCTTGGTGTGAAGGATAAACCCCGCCGTCCAGCGTCAGCATAGGATATTCCATCCCATCAGCGGCATCTGCTGCCACCATTTTTGGATACTCATACATGCCAAAATCTTTGCTGTAAACAGCAATCACATCCGCAGTAAACTTGGCCGTCTGTTGCCAGCCGGCGGCATTATTCTCCTGTGCCAGGGCAATGCACAGCACACCATTCCAGGTGGCCTCTCCAATGCGGTAGGTGGGGTCGGCCGTCCAGGCAAAGTCGTGTACATTGTTGGCATGGTAGCGCCATGGTTTTGAGGTGCCATCAGGTACCACAATTACAGATGGCTGAGAACCGATGGGTTTGTTGGCAAAATTGCTGATATCCAGCTTCTGCCTCAAATCTCCGGGATAAACGGTTTCAGGGTTTTGGAGGGTGCCTGTGGCTTCGTTGATATACTGATTGGGCAGGTT
>JBEDNI010000011.1:0-17097 GCA_041170685.1 Bacteroidota bacterium
GGAATAAATATGGTTTTCAGCCCATTTTTATTTGGGAAATATGAAAAATCTTTTTATTATTGCGAAATATTTTTCGCCAAAAAGCGTTAAACATAATTAAATGAAAATGAACTTCAGGGTAAAAAGCCAATGGTTAGCTGCGATTATGCTGCCATTATTGTTTGCGGGTTGCGTTCCCAAAGACAGAAGCAGAACCACCGGACAGTACTACAACAGTCCAAAATGGGGAGGATTTGCTAATCCCAAATATCAGGGTCAGGAGACAGGTCCTGGTCTGGTTTTGGTTGAAGGCGGTTCCTTCACAATGGGTTCAACCGAAAATGACTTGCGTTATGATAATAATAACGTAGAAAGAACAGCCACTGTAAATTCCTTCTACATGGATGAGACCGAGGTGAGCAATCTTGATTACCGGGGTTACGTCTACTGGCTCATGCGCACATTCGTGGATTATCCAGAGGTATACAATCAGGCCCTGCCTGATACCAACTGCTGGAGAAGTAAACTGGGGTATAACGAACCATTCGTTGATTATTACTTCCGTCACCCTGCTTACAAAGATTACCCTGTGGTGGGTGTAAACTGGCAGCAGGCCACTGATTTTGCCAAATGGAGAACTGACAGGGTAAATGAATACATCATTGATCGTGAGTGTATCATGAAATTTACCATCGCACAGGATGCTACCGGTGAAAACAATTTCAATACCCGTGCTTACCTGGCGGGTCAATACGATTTCCTCAAAAAGGGGAAGGCTCCTCTTAAGGATTACAGCAAAATGAAGCAAAAAGACCGCAAGCGCTACAAGGTGGGAATGGAAGACGGCATTTTACTGCCTGATTATCGACTGCCCACCGAAGCAGAATGGGAATTTGCGGCACAAGCAAACATTGGTAACACTCAATTTGAGAACATTGATCAAAAAAGGATTTATTCCTGGGATGATTACACCATCAGAATTAAGGATGGCAATGAGACAGACCGTGGTAAGATTCGTATGAATGCCATGCGTGGAAAAGGTGACTTCGGTGGTGTTGCCGGCGGTCCTCTCAATGATGCAGGTTTTATAACCACTCCTGTATATAGCTACTGGCCCAATGCTTATGGTCTGTACAATATGTCAGCTAACGTAAGTGAATGGGTAATGGATGTGTTCCGTCCCCTTTCTATGGAAGATATGGATGCCTTCATGCCTTTCCGTGGAAACGTTTACAAAACCCTGGTGATGGATCAGTATGGTGCCATTGAGCAGAAAGATAGTCTTGGCCGTCTTCAGTTCCGCGACGTGACCGAATCAGATAACGTGAACCGTCGTAACTACCGCAAAGCTGATAACATTGGTTTTAAAGATGAAGATAATTACAACAACGGCGAAATGATTTATGAATACGGTGTAACTTCTTTAGTAAACAATAAGGCGCACGTATTTAAAGGTGCCAGCTGGAATGACAGAACTTACTGGGCCTCTCCCGGAACCCGTCGTTTCCTGGATGAAAAGCAAAGCCTAAGTACGCTGGGCTTCCGTTGTGCCATGATCAGAATTGGTTCTCCTGTGGGCAATAGTGATGAGAAATACAACAAACTGCCTAGCAGTGGTATTGATAAAAAGACCAAAAAGAAAAGATAATTTTTATTTCAATCCATAAAAAAAGGCCTCTTTGCGAGGCCTATTTTTATGGATTCCTCTGTAACTTTGCTGCAGCAGTCTGCCTTACCGCGCCGAAGCAATTCGGTGAGGAAAGTCCGGGCAACACAGGGCGCCGTACTTCCTAACAGGAAGGCGCACAGCGGGTAACTGCTGTGCGACAGAAAGTGTCACAGAAACTAAACCGTCTCGGCTTAGCTGAGATAAGGGTGAAAAAGCGGGGTAAGAGCCCACTCGTTGCGCCGTGAGTCGCAATTGGGATAAACCTTACGGGTTGAAAGACCAAATAAACCCTGCAACAGGAGTGGCCCGCTCCGGTTTGCTGCTTAGGCAGTGATGGCAGGGAGGGTAGGTCGATAGAGGCCCGTTGTGAAACAGGTCCCAGATAAATGGTAAGGAGCGTATTTTGGCGACAAAATGGGCTACAGAACCCGGCTTATAGGACTGCTTTTAAAAAATTAATGAATCGGTGTTGATTTTAGAGCGCAGATTTGTTAATTTTGCACCCACATTAAACGAAAGGTTTAGTGTAAAAGCGAGAATAGCTCAGTTGGTAGAGCATCACCTTGCCAAGGTGAGGGTCGCGAGTTCGAGTCTCGTTTCTCGCTCCAGAGAGCCCCGGAAACGGGGCTTTTCTTTTTCCCGGAATTCTGTCAATACCGAAACGCATCTGTATATTTGCGTAGCAATCAAGCAGGGTAATGAGTACTGAATTCGAGGCCGTCATAGGATTGGAAATACACATACAATTGTTAACCGAGAGCAAAGCGTTCTCGTCTGACAGTACTTCCTATGGGCAGATGCCTAATACACAGGTTAGTCCGGTCAGTCTGGGGCATCCCGGTACATTACCCAGACACAATCGGCATGCAGTAGAACTGGCTATGAAAATGGGTCTGGCGCTACAATGCGGAATTACCAGAATAAATCGGTATGCCAGGAAAAATTACTTTTATGCAGATTTACCCAAAGGTTATCAGATAACGCAGTTTGATACACCGCTTTGCACTGGTGGTTTTGTTAGTATTAAACCCAAGTCAGGTGAGCCAAAACAGGTAAGACTCATTCGGATTCACATGGAGGAAGACACGGGAAAAAGTATGCATGATCAGGACCTTGAGGATTCGCTGATAGATTACAACCGTGCCGGTACTCCCCTAATTGAAGTTGTAACGGAGCCCGATATTCGTACAGGAGAAGAAGCGTATGCATTTGTTACGGAAATCCGCAGACTGGTTCGTTACCTCGATATTTGCGATGGCAACATGGAAGAAGGAAGTTTACGCTGTGATGCCAATATTTCTATTCGACCGAAAGGCACATTGGCATTTGGCACAAAGGTGGAAGTAAAAAACATGAATTCCATCAGCAATGTCAAGCGTGCCATAGATTTTGAAATTAAAAGACAGACCGAAGTATTGCAAAGCGGAGGTGTTGTTATAGGTGAAACCCGCGGGTTTAATGGACTGAATGGCAATACATTCAGTATGAGGCGCAAAGAACTCGTAAACGATTACCGCTATTTTCCTGAACCGGATTTACCACCGCTAACCCTTACAGATAAGGATATTGAAGCTGTAAAACACAGCATGCCTGAGCTTCCCGAGACCCTTTTCAATCGTTTTCATTTGGAACTAGGCCTTTCGGAATATGATGCTGCGGTTTTAACCGACGACAAGACCACTGCCATGTATTTTAATCATTTGATTCAATGCACTTCCAACTACAAAGCAGCTGCAAACTGGGTGAATGTGGTCATCAAAGGATTTTTAAACGAAAATGCCGTAGGAATGGAATCTTTTCCTCTGCAGCCGGAAAAAATTGCGGATATTATTTCAGTCATAGACCAGAATATCATATCACATAGTGCTGCTGCACAGCACCTCTTCCCTGCCATGATTGCCAATACTCAAGCTACAGCGGCAGAAATAATTGAAAAACTCAACTTGGCACAGGACGCAGACACAGACACCATAGAAAATCTGATAGCTGAGGTATTATCCAGATTCCCCGAAAAAGTTCAGGAATATAAAAATGGTAAAACCGGTCTGCTGGGACTTTTTGTGGGAGAAGTTATGAAAGCCAGCAAGGGTAAAGCAGACCCCAGAAAAACCAACGAACAGGTGCGTAAAATGCTGGATGCATGAGCGTTTCGTTTTTAGTTTCTATTTTCAAGCGATTGCAGCTGGGTGGTGAAGAACCGGCCTGTATTATCGAAGACAAAACCACTAATTACAGTTCATTTGCACGAATTACGGGGGCCATTCAGGGTAAAATACAGCGTACCGGAAGCATGCACATGGGAATTATCACACAAAATGCACCGGAAACCTATGCAAGCATTATAGCTACCTGGCTAACCGGAAAGTCATACGTCCCTATTCCTGCCCACTATCCGACAAGCAGAATTGAAGAAATCGTAAAGAGTTCAGAAATAGGCACCCTTTTTTACGCTATCGAAGATTCTGAAATTGAAAAACTTAAGTCTGTTTTTCCGCAGATAGATTTTGTGAACAGCGCTTCCTTGCCGGAATCGGAGATTTTTTGTGCGTTTCCCGCCGAAGATAGAATTGGGTATGTGTTATATACGTCTGGTACTACTGGCAAACCTAAGGGGGTACCCATCACTTTTGGTAATCTCCAGGCATTTATGGATAGTTTTGATGCACTCGATTATGACATTCGGAATCAGGACCGGTTTCTACAGATGTTTGATCTAACCTTTGATCTTTCAGTTGTTTGCTTTACCAGGCCTTTAATGTCGGGTGCCAGTTTTCATACCTTGCCTTCAGGAATGATAAAGACCCTGGCACTATATCATGTGCTTGAAGAAAATCAAATCACCGTGAGTTTGATGGTGCCTTCAGCCATAAGTTTGCTACTGCCTTATCTGGATGATATACAGCTGCCAGAACTTCGGATTTCCCAGTTTTGTGGGGAGGCCCTTAAAAAAGATTTGTTGAAAAAATGGAAATCCTGCATACCCAATGCCAGGGTAGAAAACGTGTATGGCCCGACAGAAGCTACCATTTATTGCACTGCACAGGGCTGTAATGCAGAAAACATCTCACATCACAATGGTGTGGTAGGAATCGGAAAACCCATGAAATCGACCACGTTAATGCTTATTGACGACCATGGAAACCCCATCACCGAAAGTAAAATTGAAGGTGAGCTCTGTTTGGGAGGAAATCAACTGACACCGGGCTATCTGAACAATGAAGAGCAAAACCGTGAAAAGTTCTTTTACCATAATGATTGTCGCTTTTACAAGACCGGGGATCTCGCCTATCAAGACCGAAACGGGAACTACTTTTACGTTGGTCGAAAAGATGATCAGGTAAAAATACAGGGTTATCGCATTGAACTGGCAGAACTGGAAGTGGCGGCAGGTCGGGTATTCCCTGATTCACCGGCGGTAGCCATCGGTTATCCGGTAGCAGAAACTTGGTATCTTGCACTATTTGTGAGGCAAACATCCATTGATGAGGGCCACACACAGCAATTATTAAAACGCATATTGCCACCGTATATGATACCTCACCGGATATACGCCATTGCAGAAATCCCACTCAATGCCAACGGCAAAACTGACCGTAAGGCATTGAGACAAATAGCGGAAAGAGAACATTAAACAGGCATGAAAATCTCCATTCGAAAGGCGACTTTAGTTGATATGGAATTCATTACCGATGGAATCATCCATGCGGAAATGTCAGGCAGCACAAAATTGCCATACCAAACCCTATTTGGTCTTACTTTGGAAGAAACCCAAACGCTGATTCGCCATGTAATAGAGGAAGATATTGATGGGCAGGAATGGTATTTGCCCAATTTTTCCATATTGGAAATTGACGGTGAACCGGCAACATGTTTAAGTAGCTGGATAGAGGGCGAAAATGGCAACGGTAGCGGATTGCTGAAAGCCCAGGTGATGGGATGGATTTTGAAGGAAAAATGGACCAATGCCACGCAGCAACTGGAATGCTTAAAAAGCATACAATTGCCCCGTATTCAGTCAGCGCTGCAGCTGGAATGTATTTATACTAAAAAAGAATACCGAGGCAAAGGATTGGCCTCTAAACTCATAAAACACTGCATTCAGGAAGCTGTAACATCCCCTCAGCAACCAAAAATGGCAGAAATTCAGTTATTGGGTAATAATGAAGCCGCCATGCGTTCATACACAAAATGTGGATTTCTCTTACGGGAACAGTCAACCTCCTCACACCCGGAAATTCTAAATTTGTTGGCACATCACACTCGTGTGTCCTTAACCCGAAATCTTTGATATGGAATCTTCAGACATCCGCTCACAATTAAGTACCATCTTTGATTCCGTATTTCATTGCGGAGCCATCAACATAACCGATGACCTAACCGCTGATCAGGTTGAAAAGTGGGATTCACTGACCCACCTGACCATGATTGCGGCTGTTGAATCCCACTTTGGAATCAGATTTAAACTTAAAGAACTAACCGGAATGAAAAATACCGGCGATCTGGTAAGGCTGATTTCAGAGAAAACGAAGGCCGGTTGAGCAGTACTAGACATAACAGGCCACTGCTAACCGTGTTATCAGCAGGATTACTGCTGAGTTTAATGGTATGGGTTTTCAGTGATGAAATGTTTGCTCAATGGACCCGAAACAAAGGCCTCAGATTTACACAAATAAATCAAATATTATTGACGGAAAAATCGGCTCCAAAAGTGGTGGTAAAAAAGAGAACTGTTCCCAAACCTGATACAATCATTCTGAAAAATTTAACAGCAGGAGAACGATTTAGAATTGATACCCTGCACAAAAAAATTCAATATCTGAACAACCATACCTCCGGCGGGAATACTGCATTGGATGGTTATTTTGCAGCTTTGAACAGCGCCAAAGATTCGTTGATTCACATCTGGTATTATGGTGATTCACAGATTGAAGGTGACCGCATCACCCAGGACTTACGTTTTTTACTTCAAAAACAGTTTGGTGGTAGCGGTCAGGGGCTGGTGCCCTTTAATGATGTTGCCAGCTACCGGTTTCTGGAAACCCATGCCCAAGGATTTACGAAATATAACATATTCAATCACCGAAAAACGAGTGGTTTTGGTTTCAGTGGCATTAAATATCGTTACTCCGCAACAGATTCTGGAACTGCTCAGACCGGATTTACCGTTTCTCAGGGGCTAAAATTTAGTAAGGTATACCTTTTGCATGATAAGGATGTAAAAAGCACGGTGAAAGTTTCCATCGATAAACAAAACGAAAAAGAAATTGTGCTGACGGGGCATAAAACCCTCATCCACGAAGGTAGATGTCGTGATTTGAAGCTAACCTATCACCCTACATCCACTGCCTTTTATGGATATCTGCTGGAAGGGGAAAAAGGAATACAAATTGATAACTGCGGAATACGCGGACACAGCGGGGACGGCTTGTTCAACATTAGCAATGCGACCCTTCAGTTGCAGTCGAGAATACTAAACACACGCCTCATTGTTTTCCACTACGGAAACAACGCAATTCCATACATACGCAGCGAAGCACACGCCGCACAGGTAGGCAATGAATTCTACAAACTATTCGTTAAATACAGAAAGGCATTGCCGCATATTAGCATTCTGGTGGTAAGTGGCGGAGATATGGGCAGAATAATCGAAGAAAAACCGGAATCATATCCTTATGCAGGGGCTTTGGCCGTGGAACTGGAAAAAGCAGCAGAGAAAGCCGGCTGTGCCTTTTTTGACATGCACGCGCTCATGCAGTCTGATGGTGGAATTGCAGGATGGGTAAAACAAGGAAAAGCAAGTATTGACGGGCATTTGAGTGCCTATGGTCAAAAGTTTTTCGCCCAAGCGCTCCATCGGGAACTGATGAAGTCTTATGAAATTTATCAACTAAGTCATACCCTGAGCCATTAAAAAGTTATTAGTCATATTGTTATCCCTGTGCAGTTTTGCCATAACGGCACAACCTGCATTGCAGGTATGGCCGGAAAACCGATACACCCCCTACCCTTTTTTGCACACTGAATTTAACAGTCTGCAGTTTTATGACAGGGCCTTGGCGGAACCCTTATTTAAAAAACTTCAAAACACGGGTAATAAACGTGTAAGCATCTTATACATTGGGGATTCGCATGTTCAGGCCGATGATTTTACAGGAGAACTTCGTGCTCGTTTTCAATTAACCTACGGTAATGCCGGCAGAGGCATGGTGTTCCCATATTCCACAGCAAGAACGCATGCCGCTGTGGATTACGTAACTTCTCATACCGGCAGGTGGCTTAACGCAAAAAATATAGAAACTTCCCCTCAGTTGCCGCTAGGCGTAAGCGGAGTAAGCTCCAGAACATTAGACAGTGATGCTTCTTTCAGGATGAGTTTTAAAGGCACGGTTCAGCCGGAGCATACCCGACTGAGGATTTTTCTGAAACGTGACATCCACAGTTATGATTTAAATGTTCGTTCGGGAAGCAGCCAGGTATTTATAGATGTTTTTGAACCCAATTCAACAGATACCGCACAAATGGTGGTGGTGGATTTGACATCGGTAAGCAGCGATTTTGTTTTTACCCTAAAAAAGACTGATACATCACAGTCCATGTTTGAAATTTACGGCATCAGCATCGAAAATCCCCGGGACGCCGGCGTTCTATTTCACAGCGTAGGCATCAATGGTGCGGGGCATTATTCCCTATTGCGACAAAACATAATGAGTGAGCAGCTGAAAATGCTAAAACCGGATGCCATTATCATTGATCTTGGCGCCAATGATTTTTACAGGGGTAAAATAGATAAAGCTGTTTTCTCAGACAATCTGTTAAAAATTGTGAAAGGGATTCGCAGTGCTTTACCCAATGTAAGCATCATACTGGGTTGTTCACAGGACATTTACCGAGGTGGATACAGCTTAACCGATTGTTTGGCATTTTCAGACATCATCCGTGAATTTTCTAACCAACACCACTGTCTTTTTTATGACTGGTACTGGGTTTCAGGAGGCAAATACTCCATGATGCGCTGGAGCCAGAATGCATTGGCCAAATGGGACATGGTGCATCTAACCCATAGCGGATATGTACTTAAAGGTCAGCTGATGGCTGAAAGTTATGAAAGAACTGCCTACTGGCTGAAACAAAACGATACCGGTAAATGCTTAGTGTATAATGTAGATTCTCTAAGAGCTCCTTTACTGGATACAACTCCTAAAACCCAGGCCGCTACGCAGATTCAAATACGATATCAGTGGCTTTATCACCGTGTTTTAAGGGGCCAAACCATCTGGTCTGTCGCTGCCGCTTACGGTGTAAGTGCTTATCAGATTAAAAGCTGGAATCGATTAAGAAGTAATTATCTGTGGATAGGTCAGATATTAAAAATTTACGCCCCCATTAAAGTACAGGTTCCGGTTAAGCCGGCTAATCCCATTGTAACCAATCCTGTAGACTCTAGTGAAATAACCGGCCCGGATACTACCCGTAATAAGGTCATACCTAAACCGACAGTTCAACGTCCACCGGCACCAAAGCCACAACCACGACCACCATTACCTCCCCCTGCACCCAAACTGGTGTATCATAAAGTAAAACCGGGTGAAACTTTGTTTTCCATATCGAAAAAATACGGCAGCAGTACTTCGGCAATCATGAAACTTAACCACATGAAAGGCCATAATCTAAGAGCAGGACAAACCATTCGTGTCAAATAATGGCGTTTAATTCATCCCTTTTCATACTGGTATTTGTGTTTTTCTACTGCCTGTATGTTCCACTGGCAAAGAAGCCGGCATTGCGGACACTGCTATTGCTTGTTTTTAACGCTGTTTTTTATTTTTTCCTGAGTGGCCCGGGAATAGCCATATTGCTCGCTCTTAGTGTTGTTGATTTTTTTCTGGCAAAAGGAATACATACCGCCAAATCAGAAAATAACAAACAGTTTTTTATGTGGGTCAGCATTCTGCTGAATGTGTTGCTCATTTTAACTTTCAGACATATTACACGGTGGTTCGGATTAGGAGAAATCCCTTTTTGGCCAAGTACCATTGGGGTATCCTTCTATGTTTTCAGATCCCTGGGTTATGTGCTCGATATTTACCATGAAAACATTGAAAAACCTGAGACAAACTGGGTTCGTTATTTTACCTATTTGAGTTTCTTTCCTCTTATACTTCAGGGACCCATTTCTTCAGCCCGTGATTTCCTTCCCGAACTGCAAAAAGGATTTTCCGCCAAGGATGTTCCATCGGGTGAGGCAATTTTCTTGCTGATTTCAGGCATCATTAAAAAGTATGCATTGGCGGCGTTTCTAACCGCAAATTTTACAGAACGTGTATTTGGCAGTCCTCACCTTTTTACCGGCATGGAAAATCTCTTCGCGGCCGTTGGGCAGGCATTGGTGGTTTTTCTCGATTTCAGCGGCTACACCGATATGATGCTGGGTATGGCTTTGCTGCTGGGTTTCAGGCTTGCAGAAAATTTCAATTTCCCCTATGCATCTGCCAACATTACCGAATACTGGCGCAGGTGGCACATGAGTCTGAGTAAATGGCTCAATGAATACCTCTTTTTTCCATTGTCCTTTTCGCTGCGAAGCTGGAAAAAATGGGGAACTGTCCTAGCTGTTTTAATTACTTTTATTATCAGTGGATTCTGGCACGGAACTTCCATTAATTATACATTCTGGGGGGCATTACACGGCCTGGCTCTATCATGGGACATTGCTTCATCGGTTATGCGCGATAAAATTAAGAAATGGGTCCCAAGATGGATTTATAACCCGGTATCGGTAGGACTTACTTTTATGTTTCTGGCCTTAAGCGGAATTTATTTTCGGGTGGAAGACATGAACACCGCTACCGGCATGATTACGCATATTTTCAGCGATCGCGACTGGTCTATTTTAAGCAACTGGTTAAAAGATTTCGGCGGTGTTTTTGGGGTTATGTGTGCGGTTCTTTTGTGGCAGTGGACAGGCGGAAAGTTGTATCCCAAAATGCAGGATATTTTCATTCGTTCAGGATGGCTGACCCATGCCATTTTGCTGGTTCTGACTATTTTTCTGGCCTACCAGATTTCAGGCATGGAGCCCATACCCTTTATTTATCAGAAATTCTGATTTTCAGAGTTTTCCGGTAATGGCATATGCCGTATATCCCACCCATTCTTTAATAATGGCATCACAACGGAACAGCGCTTCGCTGCTGGGAATAATAAAATCGGGAAGAAAATAACCACGTCCATAATCGCTGATAAAATGAACGGGATATGGCTTTACATCGATCCCTGCTTTGGAGAAAGTCCCCAAAGCCCTGCGCATGTGAAAGGATGAAGTAACCAATAAAACAGCACCCTTTATGTGTTTTTCTTTCAATATCTTAGCAGTATTCAGGGCATTTTCATGGGTATTCCTGGAGTTGCTTTCCTTGATAATTACAGAATCAGGAATCCCATAGCTTTTTAATATCGGAAGCACATAATCTGCTTCAGGTTTTGTGCGTCCGGTTACCGACGATGAACCTCCCGATAAGATGATGCGTTTGATTTTCTTTTGCTGATACAAATTCACTACAGAATACAGGCGATCTGCAGCATCGCTCATCTGAACGCGGTTTCGGTGGGAATCAAATTCTGCGTAGCCACCCAAAATCACTGCCGTTTCCGGAATCGAAACCTGTGTATTTGGCTCAAGCTCCCATGCCCGTGTTATTTCATTCACCAGCACCTTATTGGAACTGAAAAACAAAATGACCAAACTACCTATAATAAGCCTGCGCCTTCTTTCCGGAATTTTGGTGAACCAGGCCCAGATTAGCAAACCCACACTCCAGCATAGCGGCCTTATTAAAATTACCAGGATTTTAGACAGCAGAAAAAACATGGTTATGACAATATAGTGAAAAAAAGTGACATTTCCAAATTATTCGGTTCCAAGCAAACGCTGAAGGGCATGATAATACTGCAGGGCAGTGAGCCTGGATTGCATTCGCGCTGTAAAAGCTGTTTCGAACTGCACCTGCGCCTGAGAAAGTTCAATGCGGTTGTATTTACCCAGGAGAAAAGCTTCTCGGGAAATAGCAAGAATAGACTGATACTGATCCAGCGCCTGCTTGTGAAGCGCAGCCTGCTGCTGTGCCGTTTTCCATCGTTTAACTACGATAAAAATACTGTTTTTAACCTCCATCAGTGCTTTTTTATAAGCAATTTCTGCCATTGAAGATTGCAAAGACGCCATTTGCACATCCCTGCGGATATTTCCGCCATTAAATAGGTTATAACTTAAACTGAGTCCGACTGAAGATGCGGTTGTCTGATTTTTAAGCAACAGTCCCACATCTGAGCGGCTGTTCAGCAAACTGCTGTTGGCCTGCGCAGATAGCGTAGGAAACAATGCAGCCCTAGCCAGACGTTGATTTTGTTTCATGCTCTCCCACTCGGCTTTTTTCTGCCTAAGGTCATTATTGCTTTTCAATAAAGCGGCTTCCGAAGTGTCAGGCATAGCCATTTCTTCCGGTATTTCTCTCACGGAAGGTAACCAAACCCTATCAGGAGACTCGTTCATCAGCAAATTCAGGGTTGCCAGGGCTTCACCAAGAGTCGCATTTCTTTCCAGGGTTCTTGCTTTTTGGGAAGATTCATCAGCACGGGCTTGCAACAAATCAAGCTCTGTGGCTTTGCCGTTTTGCAGCATTAAAAGCACCTGTTCAGATTTCAGGCGATAAAAGCTATCCATAACCAACATCTGTTTTAGCCACTGCATTTCATTAACCCAGCGGTAGTATGCATTCAATACCTGTTCACGTAAAAGTCCTTTTGTAATCTTATACGCCTCGGCTGTGGCTGCTTCTTCCCATTCCAGCGTTTGTTTTCTTGCGTTTACGGAAAATCCGCCAAAAAGCACCTGATTTGCCTGCACTGAAGCATTCAATGCGCTGCTTCCGGCGCCCCGTCTGGAAACTTCACTGCCATTGTTGAAGGTAAGATTGGCATTTTGCGTAGCTGAATTCCAACCGCTGAGCAGCGAAACCTGTGGCAGTGCTCCTGCCCTGCCCATCGAATTATTGAGTGCTGCAATGGCTTTCATTTTTTCGGTGCGCTGCAAATCCGGATTGTTTTTGAAGGCTTTCTCCAGCGCCTGTTCGGGTGTTAAAACCTGCGCCTGCGCGGTTTTTATAAAACCTTGAAGAAACATCACTGTAATCGCTATGAGCCCAATCTTCTTCATCATTTTTTTCGCGAAAGCCATAGATACATGGTTGGTATTACAATCAGGGTAAACAGCAGTGAAATCATCAAACCGCCCATCACGACTATGCCCATTCCCTGCCTGCTGGCAGCACCGGATCCAAATGCAACCGCAATGGGAAGCGCACCAAAGATTGTGGCAATGGTGGTCATTAAAATAGGTCTGAGGCGCATTTCAGAGGCCTGTAATATCGCATCAAATTTAGACTTACCGCTTTCACGCAGCTGATTGGCAAATTCCACAATTAAAATTCCGTTTTTGGTTACCAGACCAATGAGCATAATGATGCCTATCTGGGAAAAAATATTGAGTGTTTGGTTAAAATACCATAGCGAGAATAAGGCACCGGCCAGTGCCAAAGGCACGGTGAGCATAATGATAAAAGGATCTGTCAGACTTTCAAACTGTGCGGCCAGCAACAAATAAATCAGGAGGAGCGACAATAGAAAAATAAAGGACAGATTGTTATTACTCTCTTCAAAATCCCTGGAACTGCCCGTGAGTTCGGTTTTAAAACTGGCATCCAGATGTTTTTTGGCTATGGTTCTCATAGCCTTAATGCCGTCACCCACGGTTTTTCCCGGAGGCAAACCTGCCGACACGGTAGCAGAAACAAACCTGTTGTAATGGTAGCGCTGCGGAGGTGCACTCTCTTCTTTCACTTTCACAAGTGTTCCTAGCTGCACAGGCGCGCCATCGCGGTTTTTAACGTACAAACCTTCGAGGTCTGCAGGTTCATCGCGGTTTGCCCTGTCGAGCTGCCCTATTACCTGATATTGCCTTCCATTTTGGGTAAAATATCCAAAACGCTGAGCACTGAATGCAAGTTGAAGTGTCTGGGCTATTTCCTGCATGCTTACGCCGGCCAGTGCCGCACGTTCGCGGTCAATTTCAATATTGATTTCAGGTTTGTTAAACTTTAAATTTACATCCACTGCCTGAAGACTGGGATCTTTCGAGGCATCTTCCATAAAAGCAGGTAAAACAGCTTTCAGTTTTTCAAAATCCGGGGCCTGAATTACAAATTGCACGGGCTGACCGAATCCTGCACCACCGGTAGAAATGGTCTGTGGCTGAATAACAAATGTTTTGGCGGTATTCATGCCCATGGTTTTTTTCTGAATGTACTGCGCAATCTCTGCCTGCGTGCGCTTTCGGGAAACTGCATCGGTAAGCCTGATGCGTGCAAAACCTGTATTTACAGAACCTGAACCTGCAAACTGAGGTGATGTAACGGTAAGTGCAACCGCAATTTCAGGCACGGAATCATCCAGAAACTCTGCCAGCTGCATCATGTGGGCATCTGTGTATTCATAGGAGGCACTTTCAGGAGCTGTTACCGACAAACGAAACCAGTTTCGGTCATCCATAGGCGCCAGTTCTTTGGGCAACGTTTTAAAATAATATACCCCGGCAACAAGGGATAAAGTGAGAATTACCAACGCCATCCATTTCTTATGCAGTATACCGTTTAGCCAGTTTCTATAACCGGTATTCAGTCTTTCAAAAAAAGGCTCTGTGGCTATATAAAATCGGCTGCGTTTGTTGTTCTTACGCACCAGATAGGCATTGAGCATGGGTGTGAGGGTAAGCGACACAAACGCAGAAATCAAAACAGAGGAAGCCAGCACCACCCCAAATTCTCTGAAAAGACGACCGGTAAAGCCCTGCAAAAAAATCACCGGCATAAATACCGCTGCCAGCGTAAGCGAGGTGCTGATAACGGCAAAAATTATTTCCCGGGTACCTTCAATGGCAGCAGAAACAGGGTTTTCACCTTTTTCAATGCGTTTATATATATTTTCTGTTACCACAATACCGTCGTCCACCACCAGTCCGGTTGCCAGCACAATGGCCAGCAGCGTAAGCACATTGATGGAAAAACCCATGAGATACATGATGAAAAAAGTTCCCACCAGCGACACTGGGATATCAATCAGCGGGCGGATGGCCACAATCGCATCGCGGAAAAAGAGGTAAACAACCAGTATTACCAGCACGAAAGCAATCAGGAGGGTTTCTCCAACTTCTTTCACAGAGCGGCGCACAAACTCGGTTGTATCAAGCACTACATCCAGCTCTATGTCTGATGGCAATTCTTTTTTAAGTGCCTCGAGCCTTTTGTAAAACTCAGCAGCGATTTCAATCTGATTGGAGCCGGGCTGAGGCACAACGGCAATAGCCACCATGGGCACACCGCTTTGTCTGAGTATGGTAGATTCATTTTCAGGACCCAGCAGCACCTGCGCTACGTCTTTAAGGTATACATTGCCCGCATCTGTGCTTTTAAGCAGCATATTTTCAAATGCTGTTACTGTTTCCAGATTGGCTCTGGTATTGATATTGAGCTCTGTGGTATTTCCCTCAATTTTACCTGAAGGCAAATCTACATTTTGCTGTTGCAAGGCTTGTCGAACATCTGATGGGGAAACATTTCTGGCCGCCATTTGCGTAGGATTGAGCCACAGGCGCATGGCATAACGTTTTTGTCCCCAGATCTGCACCCCGCTTACGCCCGGAATGGTTTGTATGCGCTGGGCTATCACATTTTCGGCATAATCGCTCAAATCGGTTTGTTTGCGGTCGCTGCTGCGCACCGTCATACTGATGATGGCATCGCTGTTGGCATCTGCTTTGGAAACACTGGGAACCGCATCGATGTCCTGAGGCAATTGCCTCACCGCCTGCGAAACCTTATCGCGCACATCATTGGCAGCCCTTTCCAAATCAACACTCAATTCAAATTCCAGTGTAATCACAGAACTGCCCTGATTGCTGGCCGAAGAAATAGATCGTATTCCCTCAATGCTGTTCAGCGATTTTTCCAAAGGCTCGGTAATCTGGCTTTCCACCACCTCGGCATTGGCCCCTGTATAGCCTGTTCTGACTGTAATGATGGGCGGATCAATAGAAGGAAATTCCCTGACACCCAGAAATCGAAACCCAATAACGCCAAAAACCAGGATGAGCAATGACATGACCATGCTTAGCACGGGTCTTTTCACGCTCAGTTCGGAGAGATTCATGGCCTGGAAGTCTTGTTGGGAGTAACTTTCACGGGAATACCCGGCTTCACAAACATCAGTCCCCCGGTAATCAGAGAATCGCCGGCCTGCAAACCAGACAGAATAAGCACACTGCTGTCGTTGCGGGTTCCGGTAACTACATCGCGGGGTTCGGCTTTTCCATCGTTGACTATAAATACACGATTTCCTTTCAGCACAGGCATCAAAGCACCCGTGGGCACGCGCATGGCAGGTTCCGGAGCGTTTTTACGCACTGAAACCGAAACAATGTCTCCCGGTTGTGCCTCTGTGGTGGATTTTACCACTGCCCTTGTCTCAAAAGTGCCGGCCACGGCGTCGGCAGAAGGTTCTATGCTGTAGATGCGAGCCTGAACCACCTTGCCAGACATGAGTTTTACAGATAGCTCGGCACCTTCTTTCAGGCCCTGCCTAAAGGCAGAAGGCAGAAAGCATTTCAATTTAAGGGACTGATTCTGATACAGCGTGGCGATGGGTGTGGTGGTATTTACCGTAGCGCCTACACTGACAGCCCTATTGCCGATTTTCCCCGAGAACGGCGCTCTGATTTCTGTTTTTGCAATCTGTGCTGCATTCAGTTCCAGGTCTGCCTGCAGGGCTTCCACATTTACCTGCGATGCCTCTAGCACCTCGCGTGATATGGCTTTCGCCTCAAACAACCTGCGGTTTCGTTCGGCATCCGTATTGGCCTGAGCCAGCTGTGCTTTCAGTTTTTTGCGCTGAGCCTGCCATTCCGCATCGTTGAGTTTTACAAGCAGCTGTCCTGCTGAAACGGGATTTCCCTCCTGAAAAAAGATACCGGTTATTTTACCGGCCATTTCAGGTTGTAGTGTTACCATTTCTGCGGGCATCAGGGTGCCTGAAACAGATACTTCATCGCTAAATTCCGTTGGTTGCACCACCATGGCACTAACCTTCACAAAAGCAGTTTTGGGCTTATTGTCTATGGTTTTATCAGGCGATGGAAAAAATTTCCATTTCAGCAGTGCAAGCAACAGAACAATGCCAATAAAAAAATACCATCCCTTGTGAATTTTCATAATAATAAAGAACCCCATCCGAATGGGATGGGGTTACAAAGTTACAGATTATTCAGGTTTAACAATTACATTGATGATCACTCAATGTGCAAGCGAACTTTCAATGTACAGTCAAGGGGTTTGGTGGTAACC
>JBEDNI010000012.1:0-16590 GCA_041170685.1 Bacteroidota bacterium
CTGATTAGCAGTGTTATCGCGGCTTTGACCGGATATATTTTCCTGAGGATGATACCCAGGCAATAATTTTTTTTAAGAAACATTTGACAAATACCCTGCAAATAGTATTTTTGCAATCCCATTCGCAAGAGTGGAGAACAAAAGTTCTAACGGATCGGTAGCCCCGATTCTTTGCTCGGTAGAGCTTAAAGAATCGAGGGTCCTCGAAAATCCAGCAAATCAAAGATTGGCAGATTTTCGGGATTCAGCTGGTTTCCCGATAGCTATCGGGAGCCGCCCTGTCAAGGGAACACAACCTAAAGACAGTATAAAATAAAAATGTGAAAATATTCTAACGGATCGGTAGTTCAGCTGGTTAGAATGCCGCCCTGTCACGGCGGAGGTCGCGGGTTCGAGTCCCGTCCGGTCCGCAAAAGTAAAGCCCCGAATCAGGGGCTTTTTTTATTTACTGCATCAAGGGACGAGAAGTTTATCCCGGCCTAGTGTTTGTGCGACAACGGAGCTTACAAACACTTAGTCGGGGAGTCCCGTCCGGTCCGCAAACCAAAGCCCCGAATTAGCGGCTTTTTTTTATATTATAAGCTAAGGGGTCCCGGCTTAGTGTTTGTGCAAGTGCAGGCCTTGTCCCCTTCGACAGGCTCAGGATGACTGGCCTTTTAGCGGCGGATGTCGTGCTGAGCTTGTCGAAGCATGAATCCGCCGACCCACTACCCGCAGTCTCCCGAATTCAGACAGCTACATCCCCCATTTTTCGTATATTTGTATTTCCATGCTGGCACCCTTCATCATTGTTCTGCTGATTATGCTTTCAGACCGCAGCAAAGCCAGCTGACACTACCATTGGCATATTTTGCCTATTTTCGTACCCCATTCATGAAAAAAATCATCGCAGGTATTTTCGCCTTTACCCTTGCGGGCATTGCTTTTGCCCAGCACAACGATTTGATGTGTTACCACAATGATCCGGGCCGCCACGAACGAAACCGCAACATTGACGTAACCCACATGAAACTTTCCGTTTCATTCAATCCTGCCGAAGCCACTGTCTTCGGAGCAGTTACCCACCAGTTTCGCTGCCTGCAGGATAATGTGGATACCATCTTCCTCGATGCCCCCGGCATTACCGCCGATAGCGTTTGGTTAAATGGCAAATCCATCAGCTTCCGTTACAACACCGCCGGACTGATTTGCAATACCAACTTAAATCAGGCCTATAATGTCCAGCACAGCCTCAAAATCAAATATACCGCCAAACCCAAAAAAGGCATCTATTTCATCGGCTGGAACGTGCCTGAAATAGACGACCCTGTTCACCAAACCCGCCGACAGATATGGACCCAGGGACAGGGCATAGACAACCGCCACTGGATTCCCATGATTGACGACCGCGGCGATAAATTCGTTACCGAAGTGCAGGTAACATTCGACAAAGTATACAATGTACTTTCCAACGGACAGTTGCTTTCCAACAAAGAAAACAAAGACAAAAAAACACGCACCTGGCACTATAAAATCAACAATCGTCATGCAGGTTACCTGCTGATGCTTGCCATCGACAAATACGCCATCAAAAAAACGGCCACCAAACGCGGAACCCCCATACAGTTCTGGTATTACCCCGAGCATCCGGAGCGGCTTGAACCCTCCAGCTTGTTCAGTGAACGCATCATTGAATTTCTGGAAGATGAAACCGGAGTAAAATATCCCTGGGGCAGCTACAGTCAGGTGATGATTCAGGATTTTCTTTATGGCGCCATGGAAAATACCGGAGCTACTACCTTCGGTGATTTCTTTTGGGTTGATAACCGTGCATTCCTCGACAGAAACTATGTGACAGTAAACGCTCACGAAGCCACCCACCAGTGGTTTGGCGACTTGATCACCGCCCGCAACGATGCCGATCACTGGTTGCAGGAAAGTTTTGCTACTTACTATCCCGGTCTTTTTGTGGGTTCGGTTTATGGACCTGATGAAACAGCCTGGTATTTCCGCGGCAATATGAACGGCGCTATAGCTGCCGGCGAAAAAAACAGCCTGCCTGTGCGCAACAGCGAGGCAGGCAGTGCACGTCATTATCCCAAAGGAGCCTCAGTGCTTCACATGCTGCAACACGTGATGGGACGCGACAATTTCCGTCGCGGAATTAAACTGTATCTCGACCGACACGCCTTTGATGGTGTAATGACCGTGGACCTTGAAAAAGCCATGCTGGACGCTACCGGCATGAACATGGACTGGTTCTTTGACCAGTGGATTTACCGCGGTGGCGAGCCACACTACAAAGTATCAAGGCAATCCGTAACCGCAGGCACCGAATTTACCGTGGAACAAATCCATAAAATGGAACCCACCGTGGGCACCTTCCGCATGCCCGTGGATTTTGCCGTATACTACACAGACGGCAGTGTTTCACGCCTCACGGTCAACATTGATAAGGTCTTTCAAAAAGTAACAGTACCCAACCCCGGCAACAAAGACATTGCATTTACCCTGTTTGACGAAGGCAGTCATATTCTCAAAAAACTAACCTTTGAAAAATCCGCCGAGGAATGCCTGAAACAATTCGTGGGAGCCCGCGACATACTGGACCGCTATGATGCCTTAATAGCACTTTCCAAAATTCCTTTCGAAAAGAAAAAGGACGCCCTGGCAGCTGCATTTGCCAAAGAAACCCATAAATCTATTCGCGCAGAAATCACAAAACAATGGTTGCAAAACAATGAAGACTTAAACTTTGCCAATCAGGCCTTTAAAGTAAGACAGACTGAAGTGCGCAGAGCAGTCATTGAGGGGTTGACTGTAAATGACAATACATTGGCCATTTTTGAAACAGCCCTGAAAGACAGCAGCTACTTTATCATAGAATCAGCACTGATGAAATTGTGGGAGGCCATGCCGGATGAAAGCAAAAGAACCCGCTATCTGCAGGCAATCAATGGGGTTGACGGCTACACCCACAACCTAAAAATCCGTTATCTGGAACTTAGCACCGAGGTATTCCCCGATATGAAAGGCAACGCCATCATGATACTGACAGATTATTGCAGCGACAAATACGAATTCAGAACACGTATTCTGGCCATGCAGGCCTTGCAGAGACTCAATGTTTGCAATGAAGCTGTGGTTAAAAACCTGTATACCTGCATCCTGAACTTCAATTCAAGACTGGCAGGACCTGCCAAAGACGTGCTCCAATATTTCAAACAGCAAACGGCCTGTCAGAAAATATTGAAAAGCACACTGGAAACAGGCGGTTATTCTGCCGAACAAAAAAGAAGCATAAAGCAGACAGTTGGTTTGTAAAAATGGCATGAGCTTTGTATCTTTACAGATATGAACTTCCTGAAACCCATTTTATTCTCTGTGCTCTTCACTGCAGTATTCACTGCGAGTGCGGGCGATATCCGAATGGGCATCACACCTAATCCGGCTAATCAGCAAGCCATCATTAGCATTGAGGGAACACAGGCAACCGGCATGCAGCATCCTGAAATTTTCACATTATTGGGTGAAAAAGTAGGAGGAGCACAATGGCGCCGTGAAGGGAATAACTTTATCTTCAATACAGCTTCCATTCCGGATGGTATGTATCTGGTTAAATTCAGCACCGGCGAACAGTCAATCGTAAAGCGGTTGAAAATTCAACATTTGTAATCTTCACAGGTAAGATTCAACAACATTTTTTCATTAAATTATGCTCAATTCTTTTTAAGTTTGAGAGATATTGCATTATTTAGCGTTTTATTTAGTACAAAAAGCATGATGAGGTTCGAAAAGACCAAGGTACAAACTCCTTCAAATCTGACAAATCACCCCACTTTTAGTTGGATTCTGTCTATGGGCATAGCAATCAGTCTTACGCTTTCGGCATGCGGAGGCGCAAGCTACAAGGAAGCCATGAAGCTATACGGGCAAGGCTATTATGGCCAGGCAGCCGAAATGTTTGAAGCTGTTTCCAAAAAGGCCAAAGACAAAAATCAGAAAAAAGATGCCGTTTTCTATGCTGCAGAAGCGTATCGCCTGAACAACAACTACGAAAAGGCAAACCGTCTGTATGAAAAGGTTTTAAAAACCGACCCTAAAAACACGCGGGCACTGCTAATGCGCGCCAACATGTTGAAGAAGATGGAAAAATACCGCGAAGCTTCACAGGCCTACACAGCATACCTGCAGGAAGTTCCAGGTGACAGCATGGCAGAAAACAAAAAAGCCGGTGCCGAACTGGCCCTTCGCTGGACACCGGACAGCTCTCGTTTTGTGGTTGAAAATTTCAAACCTGCCAACACAAAGGAAAACGACTGGGCTCCTATGATTGCCAGCAAAAAAGACAACCTACTTTTCTTCTCTTCCGACCGTGAAGGCGGCAAAAGCAAACGTATTTATGCAGGTACCATGAATTTCTGGAGTGATGTATGGTATGTAGAGAAAACAGGAAAAAAGAACAAAGAAAAATGGGGTGCTCCGGTTTTTGTTGAAAAGGCCAGCACCAAATACAACGAAGGTGGTATCACTTTCGATTCGCGATACAGCGCAATGTATATGACCCAGTGTGGTGGTTTTGACGGTAAAGCAGAAAAATGTGCCATTTATCAGATGAAAAAAGTAGGCCAGGACTGGGAAATGGGCGACCCGCTCGATTTCTGCAAATCAGATACCGCGCACAGTTACGGACACCCGGCCCTCTCACCCGACGGAACTAAAATGTATTTCTCCAGCGACCGTAACGGTGGATTTGGTGGATTTGATATTTGGGTGGTTAGCTACAGCAAGCGATCTAAATCCTGGGGTGAACCCGTTAACCTGGGCCCCATGATTAATACTTCAGGTAATGAATATTTCCCTTACCTCAATGAACATAACAATCAGCTTTACTGGTCTTCAGACGGTTTGCCCGGCCTGGGAGGCCTTGACCTCTTTACCGCCATCCCAACCGATGAGGTTTCTGTTTGGAAAGAAGTAGAAAACCTCCGCGAACCCCTCAATAGCGGCGGTGATGATTTTGGTATTACTTTCCTCAATAACAATTCTGAGGAGGGTTATTTTACCAGTAACCGCGGTGACCGTAAAAACAACGACGACATCTACCACTTCAATATCAAGCCGCTGGTGATTACCATTCGTGGGGTAGTGACAGATTGTAATACCAAAAAAGTGCTGCCCAATGCTACTGTGTACATCACCAACGACAAAGATTCATCCAAGTTTGTGCTGAAAGCAGATGCCATGGGTGGTTATTTCCAAACACTGAAAGCCAATTATAATTACACACTGCAGGCCAAATACCCGGAAGAATACTACTTCGATGGTGCCCCTGTTGAGCGTACCACCAAAGGCATTAAATTTTCAACAGAACTCATTCAGGATTTCTGTTTGAAAAACCCCCTGGACGAAATCATTACGCTTCCTATTTTCTACGACCTGGATTCTGCCCGTATTCGTCCGGATGCTATGCGTGTATTGGATACTTTTGCCAGAAACGTACTGGCCAAATACCCAAAACTTAACGTGGAGCTCGGTTCTCACACCGACTGCCGCGCCAGCAAAGAATATAACGAAAGACTGGCCGGACGCCGTGCAGACAGTGCTGTTTCCTACCTGGTTCGTATGCACAAGGTTGACCCCAAACGCATCACTGCAAAAGGGTATGGTGAAACCAAACTCACCAACGATTGTAAATGCGAAGGATCAGAGGTGAGCGGCATGACACCTTACTATGACTTTGTGGATTCAACCGGTGTTCGCAAAAAGACACGTAAAGCCGTTATTACGAAAGACGACAGAGGAAATGTAATTAAAATGGAATACCAGGACTACATTCCTCAGGAAATAAAAGTACAGGCAGGTAAATATTACGTACTCTGCGACGAATTCCAGCACCAGCAAAACCGCCGTACTACCGTACTTTTCTCGCGCGAAGGACTGTCTTCCCGTGTGAAAGTGGATACCAAAATTGACGGAAACAATACCAACGGACCCGGAACCGATAAAGCCAATCCTGCCAAACCATCTACGCCTGCCAAACCGGCTATTGATGAAAGCAATGCAGTGAAAGTACGCATTTTCAAACAAGGTAACAGTAACATGGTAGCAGCCATGGTGCAGGATATGGAAAGTGTACAGTTTGCCTTTGATATGGTGGGTAAATTCACGGCAGTACCCGCAGAGGTTGCGGCACAGTGGATGAAATCCAAAATCATTAATAAGGGAATGTTCCTGGAAGGTGAGAAAATAAGAGCCGGTGATGTTAAACTTCCCAGCAATAAGTTTGAGGTTCCCAAAATCACCATTGGAACCTATACCGTTGAGAAAGTTCAATTTACTATTACTGATAAAGTAGAACAGCCCACGTTGGGTAAGAGCTTCTTCAAGCCATTCAAGGCAGAATCTTACAAAACAGATACTGAACTGGTACTGTTACCCAAAAAGGCCCCCAAAAAGCCGAAAGAAGCACCTGCCGGCGGAACTGAAGAAAAGAAAAAATAATTCTAAGTGTTGTACATAAAAAAGGCCGCAAATGCGGCCTTTTTTTATATAAATCGATAGGTTATAGTACAGCTTTGCGGATTTTAAGTAGCTTTTGCAATAATTGCTCCAGCGAATCCAGGGGAAGCATGTTTGCACCATCACTTTTGGCTACCGCCGGGTTGGGATGTGTTTCAATAAATAACCCATCAGCACCTACAGCAATAGCCGCCTTGGCAATGGTTTCAATTAACTGGGGTTTACCGCCGGTAACCCCGCTCTCCTGATTGGGTTGCTGCAAACTGTGTGTAACATCCATCACCACAGGAACGCCCATGGCTGCCATTTCAGGAATATTGCGAAAATCTACTACCAAATCGGTGTAGCCAAAGGAATTACCTCGGTCTGTAAAAATCACTTGGCTGTTGCCACTGTCTACACACTTGTTAAGCGCGTGTTTCATGGCACCCGCAGCCGCAAATTGCCCTTTCTTAATATTGATGTATTTTCCTGTTTTGGCTGCCGCCACCAGTAATTCTGTTTGCCGAAACAGAAACGCAGGTATTTGCAGCACATCCACATAGGCGGCGGCAATTTCAGCCTCATGCGATTCGTGAATGTCTGTAACGGTAGGGATGCCATAAGTGCGACCTACTTCGGCCAGTATTTCCAGGGCAGGAATATCACCAATACCCGTGAATGAATCTAATCGGGAGCGATTGGCTTTGCGGTATGACCCCTTAAAAATAAGCGGAATCTGGTAGGTATCAGACAAAGAAACCAGCTTTTCGGCAATCTGAAAAGCCATATCACGGCCCTCAATGGCACAAGGACCTGCCATTAGAAAAAAGTTTCCTGAATCAGTGTGCTTTAAACCGGGTATACTGGGTATTGGCATGGTACAAAGTTACACCCTTAGTCCCAAACCCCATCAGTTGCTGTAAAAGCTGTAACTGCTGCGGTTACCGTTGCGATCCATTCCTTCAATGCGGATGCGTCCTGTGGTAGTTTCCATAACACTGATGAGCTCTTCTGCCTCCGAATAGCTGCGTCCGTTAAATTGTAATATGATAAAACCATCCCTCAGGCCCATGCGGGAAATGTATCCTCCCTGCACGATGTTTACCAGCCGAATGCCCGAAGAAATCTTGTATCTTGCCAGATCTCCGTTGCTCAATGGTTGAAAGTCTGCGCCCAGCACCTTACTGTTTACCGCTCCTTTAAGGGCAAGCGCCCGGTTATCCTCTTTGCTTATAAGTTTAAAGGAAACGGTTTTTTCCTCTCCGTTTTTCCATAACACCAAACGAGCTTCATCGCCGGGCCTAAGGTAAGATAGGTATTCGTCGTACAATGCCTTGGAAGTAGTGGCATACCCGTTCACCGACAGGATGATATCCCCTTTCCGTATACCGGCATTCCAGGCAGGACCATCCTCCAGTATTTCGCGCACTTCTACGGCCTCCTGAGTAAGTTTGGCCGCGGCAGTTTTTGCTGCAGTCAGATCAACAATATCCATTCCGGGCAGCGCTCGCTTCACCACGCCAAATTCCACCAGATCCTTCACAATTTTCTTCACAATATTCACTGGAATGGCAAAACCATAGCCCGTATAACTGCCCGTATTGCTTTGTATGGCGGTGTTAATCCCTACCAGTTCACCGGCAGTATTTACCAACGCTCCACCGGAATTACCGGGATTGATTGCGGCATCGGTCTGAATAAAACTTTCAATGGGAAACTGGTTTTGAACGATATTGATATTACGGCCTTTAGCACTCACGATACCTGCAGTAACGGTGCTGGTGAGGTTAAATGGATTGCCCACCGCAAGCACCCAATCTCCCACTTGCACATCGTCGCTGTTCGACATTACAATGGCAGGAAGGTTATCAGCCTCAATTTTTAACAAAGCAAGATCGGCGCCGGGCTCTGTACCCACTACCCTGGCAGTATATTCCTGCTTTTGTTTATTCAATACCACGGTAATCTTATTCGCATTGGCAATCACATGGTTGTTGGTTACAATATACCCATCCTTGCTCACAATAACTCCACTGCCGGTTGAAGTAGCTTCCCCGCGGCTGCCAAACGGATCAAAATCCCAGAACCAGCCAAAGGGGCTTTGCATTTGCACCGTGCTTTGCGTCTTGATAAATACCACAGAGGGTGTGCTAATGGAAGACGCTTTCACAAAACCGTTCGGCATTTCTGCCAAATTGACATTACGAAAGGCCCCGTCCCGGGATTGAATTTGAGTATATTCCTGTGGAGCGTTCTTATTTACGTAAAGCCAGGCTCCCACAAAGCCGCAAACTAAGGGCATCACTACCGAGAAAGCAATCGTTGTATAAACACGGTTTTTCATTTCGTTTTCTTGTAAATAGTCAATATTCACAGAGCAAAAAATGTGCCTATTGATGCCTGAATGATTACATTTGCATATCATGCGTATTTGGTCAACGTTAACGGTATCGCTAATCCTGGTTTTCTTTGCACAATGCAACCGTGAATGCAGAAATCTGTCCAGCACTGAATCAGGAAGCATAGTGAAGGCCTATGATTTTGGGGATTGCTTTCTATATACCAGTTTAGACAGCCAAGTGGTTATTGATGATGCGGGTAAATGGACCGCTTTCAAGCAAAAATACCTCAAGTTCTGCGATACCCTAAAACTGGAGAACATTGATTTTACACAGCATATGCTCGTAGGATACAAACTCAAAACCTATGCATGCAATGTAGCTTTTCACCGTAAACTGACGATTGATGACAGCTCAAAAACCTACACTTACGCGATAGAGCAACAGCTATGCAGGGGCTGCAATACCGAACTCACCAGTCCCAATTGGGTTATCATGCCCAAATTACCTGCCGGCTATACGATAGTGTTCACTACCAGAATCCGCTAAGTAACCATCCATAATGTGCCAATCAATAATGGCACAGCGACCGATTCGGCGACCAGCACACCACTTCCGACCTGTTTTGTACACACTTTGCGCTGTGTTCCATTCTTTATTTACGCCCAAACAAAAAATGTGTAACTTTGCCATACCAATGGCTTTAGAAATCAAAGTACCGGCCCCCGGTGAATCGGTTAGTGAAGTAACCATCGCCAACTGGCTGAAAAAAGAAGGTGAATGGGTGGAAATGGATCAACCCATCGCAGAATTTGAAAGCGACAAAGCAACCTTTGAAGTAAACGCCGAAAAAGCAGGCGTCATTGAAAAACTGATTGGCAATGTAGGTGATACCATACCCGTAGGCAGCGTTATCGCTGTTATCAATACCGAAGCTGCCAGACCCGCCGAAGCCAAGGCAGCAGCACCCAAGCCGGCCGCAGAGCAGCCCAAAGCCCCTATCGCTGAAGAAAAGCCCAAGGCAGAAGCCAAACCCGCTGTCACCCACACTCCTGCAGCTTCAAATGTCCTTATATCACCGGTTGCTACCCAGTTGCTGGCAGAATATGGCATTGCCCCCGAAAACGTAGCAGGAAGCGGCAGTAATGGCAAAATCACCAAACTGGATGCACTGGAAGCCATCGTAAAACTGGGCGTGAACAAAACAGGTAACCGCCCCACCACGGGACGCAGCGAGCGACGCGAAAAGATGAGCAATCTGCGTAAAACCGTTAGCAAACGATTGGTAGCCGCTAAAAATGAAACTGCCATGCTCACCACTTTCAACGAGGTGAACATGAAGCCCATCATGGATTTGAGGGCAAAGTATAAAAAGACATTCGAAGAAAAATTTGGAATCGGACTGGGATTCATGAGCTTCTTTACCCGTGCCGTAACCATTGCCCTCAAAGATTGGCCAGCAGTAAACGCCAGTATTGAAGGGGAAGAAATTATTTATCATGATTACTGCGACATCAGCATTGCCGTCAGTGCCCCCAAAGGCCTGGTTGTTCCGGTCATTCGCAGTGCACAGAATCTGAGTCTTGCAGAAATAGAAACCGAAGTAAAACGCCTTGCCACCAAAGCCCGCGACAACAAGCTCAGCATCGATGAGATGACCGGTGGAACCTTCACCATCACCAACGGTGGGGTTTTTGGCAGTATGTTGAGCACTCCCATTATCAACCCGCCCCAAAGCGGTATTCTGGGCATGCACAATATTGTGGAGCGCCCGGTAGCAGAGAATGGTCAAATCGTTATCAGACCCATGATGTATGTGGCCCTTAGCTACGATCACCGCATCATCGATGGCCGCGAAAGCGTGAGTTTCCTGGTTCGCGTAAAAACCCTGCTGGAAAACCCTGAAATGCTGCTGGACGGTAAACGCCCTGAAGAAAACGTGCTGGGCCTGTAACACAACAAGGATGCACAGCCACGGGCATCACCACCACGAGCATAATCAATCCCATGCCGCCTACCAGGGCAGCATGAATACCAAAGCATTTATCCTGGCTATTGTGCTAAACATGGCATTCGTAGTCATTGAGTTTCTGTATGGCTATTGGTCTCATTCACTCGCACTGATGGCCGATGCAGGCCACAATCTCGGCGACGTAGCAGGACTGGCCATTTCATTACTCGCCTTCAAAATGGCTGCTAAATCTCCCAATTCACAATACACCTTTGGCTATAGCAAAGGCACCATACTGGCATCACTGGCCAACGCCATTCTGTTACTGGTGGCGGTAGGATCTATCGGCTACGAAGCGTGCACACGCCTTTTCAGTCCAGAAAACCCACACTGGCAGAGTATCAGCATGATTGCAGGTATCGGAATTGTTATCAATACGGCTACTGCATTGCTTTTCATGAAGCGGAAAGAACTCAACAACCGTGCGGCCTTTCTTCACATGGCCGCGGATGCCGGTGTGTCGGCCGCTGTGGTAATGGGTGGTTTTCTCATAAGCTGGACAGGGATCAGTCAGATAGACCCCATCATTTCCCTTATGATATGTATTGTAATTGTGGTGGGTTCATGGGGCCTGCTCAAAAGCAGTATGCGCCTCTCTCTGGATGGCGTGCCCCAGAATATCAATCCGGAGAAAATTCGTGAAGCCGCACTGAAAATCAACGGGGTAAAAGACATACACCACCTGCACATCTGGGCCATGAGCACAACAAGGAATGCCCTTACTGCGCACCTTCTGATTAAGGAAGGGTTGAGCTACGATGAAGTGCATCATTTGAAAAAAGAACTGAAACACGCCTGGCTGCACCTTAACATACAGCATGCAACGGTAGAAACAGAAACAGAACATCACGATGACTGCGAAGATTGCCATACAGCCGGCTCATTTGACTAATTCATGAAAAATCTTATCATCTTGCTTGTACTCTGTCCGATACTGGTTTTGGGACAAAGCGGGCTCATCCCATTGCCTCAAAAAATGAGTACGGCTCCCGGCAATTTTATCTGGAAACAGAAACTCACCTATCACTGCCCGGATGCATTTCTCCGTAAACCTTGTCAGTTATGGCTTTGGGGACTAACCAAAAATCATAAAAATGACAAGCCGGGTAAAGCTGATTTAGTTGTTACGGCATTAGCTAAAACCAAAAATTATCACCCGGAATATTATCGGCTTGCTGTAAGTCCCAAGCAAATTCAGATTGAAGCGTACACCGACACAGGGGTTTTTAGGGCCATCACTACCCTGCTGCAGCTGATGCCTGCAGATTATATCATCAACAGACCGGTTGGGTTTTCCATTCCATGCGTCAACATTGAAGATCAGCCGGAATTTCAGTATAGGGGCCTTCATCTTGACGTCTGCAGACATTTTTTTGGGGTGGATTTCATCCTCAAATACATCGATGCCATGGCGATACACAAATACAACGTTTTTCACTGGCATCTTACCGAAGATCAGGGCTGGCGTATTGAAATAAAAAAATACCCAAAACTCACTGAAATTGGGGCATGGAGGGATGGCAGCCAGATAGGCAGGTACGCTGAGCAGCGATTTGATTCCAGCATGCATGGCGGTTTTTACACCCAGGAACAAATCAAGCTGGTGGTAGAATACGCGAAGTCGAAATACATAACCGTCATACCTGAAATTGAAATGCCCGGACATTCCCTGGCTGCATTGGCGGCGTATCCGGAGTTTAGTTGCACGGGAGGACCCTTTCAGGTAGCCAAAGGATGGGGCGTATTTGATGATGTATATTGTGCAGGTAACGACAGCACCCTGTCATTTTTAAAAGATGTTTTATCTGAAATAATAACCCTATTCCCTTCACAATACATACACATAGGCGGCGATGAATGTCCTAAAACGCGCTGGAAAACCTGCGAAAAATGCCAGAAACGCATCAAAGAAAATGGGCTGAAAGACGAGCACGAGCTGCAGAGCTGGTTTATACAACACATTGAAAAATGGCTGAATCAACGGGGCCGACAAATCATTGGTTGGGATGAAATACTGGAAGGCGGACTGGCCCCAAACGCCACCGTGATGAGCTGGAGGGGTGCAGAGGGCGGTAAAATAGCTGCTAGCATGGGCCATAAAGCCATCATGACACCCGGAAAACCCTGCTATTTTGACCATTATCAAAGCAAAGACAGTACAGAGCCCATCGCCATTGGTGGCTATAACCCACTGGAAAATGTGTATGCCTACTCCCCCATTCCTGAAGGAATTGACACCAACCATATGCATTTTATCATCGGTGCACAGGGCAATGTATGGACGGAGTATATGGAAAACCCGCGGCACGTAGAATACATGGTATGGCCCAGGGCTGCCGCTTTGTCCGAAGTTTTGTGGACAGGTCCCGGTGGTAATTACAATAACTTTTTACAACGCTTGCCGGCAGATATGGAACGGCTAAAAGCCATTAGGGTGAAGCATGCTACTCATTTCAGTAAATAAACCTGATTGTTAAGTAGGCCCCAGGCTGTGGCAATTTGTATTTCTCCAAGATTTTTAGGTATACGAACCTTGTAGGACGTCCCGGGCGAGAGATCTGCCACATTTCCCTCAATATAGAGTAGCTTGCCGTCTTTCAGCAGCATTAAGCCCATCAGCCATTCTTTTCCCACCTTGATGTCCAGATAATCTCCACTGCGTTTCACGGTATATTTGACCTGTTTAAGGTATTTTTTGTCCAACTCAGGATGAAACAGCATGTTCATTCCCCTGAAAGCCCGACTTAACGGAAACCATGCTGCTTTTTTGTTTCCCATGTAATCCACGGTACTCCATGTGATTCCGGGCCAAACGTCGTTGGCCTGCCAATAAAGACTTCCGCCACAGTTGCTGTCGTTGCTGTGTGCCCTGTATGCCCGAACCAGCGCACGCGCCTGCAGGTATTGCGACAGCAAAATCATAGATAGCGTATCAGTGGGGAGCATGCCAAACTCCGTTACCATGTAGCCATTCAGTAATTTCAATCCCTTGTATGACAACATTCGTTTGGCCGCAGCATCCTTATCAAAATGCTTTCGCACACACTCCAGCGAAGGCCAGGAGGGCAGGCCATATTCGCTGGCAAACCGGGGTACCTGGGTATCAAAATCCTGTAAAGGCCGCTCACCATGCCACACAAACCACAGGTGGTTATCGCCGTTATTCATTTCAGTTGCAGGGGCCCAGTTGCTAACCGGACTGGATGGGAGGTAATTGGAGTTCACTTCCTCGAAAATGCGGGCAAAATCATCATCAAACATGGTGTTATATTGATTTTGCATGAATTCAACATCCGCCGAATCCCAGCCATAGGTTTTGTCCCAACCCCAGTGTTTTAAAGCCACATCAATTTCATTATTGCCGCAATACAAGGCCATACAGGGATGCTGCCTTGTTTGTTTCCAAACAGAAACTGCTTCGGTCAGGGCCCTGTTTTTCCAGAAGCCGTTATAGGGATACACCGTACCGCTGTACATCAGGTCCTGCCAAACCAGTATGCCGTATTGATCACACTGCTCATAAAAGGATTTTGGCATCAGGCCACCACCGCCCCATACCCTCAGCATGTTATAACCCGCATAGGCCATTTGCCTGACAAGACTGTTTGGGCCTTCCCACAACCTTTTGCGTTCCTCATCAGTGCCCCATCCTGTTTGTGGCAGCACATTGGCTCCCTTCATAAATACCGGTTTTTCATTCACCAGAAAACGAAATGATTCTCCCTTGGCATCCGCAAGGCGCTGCAATTGCACATTCCGTATGCCGAAGCGCAAATTTTGTGCGTATGCATCTTTGCCATGTCGGGCCTGAATATTCAAAGAATATAGATAGGCTTGGCCTGTTCCATTGGGCTGCCAGAGCTGTGGATTCTGAATGTTGAAGGAGGTAACGTATTCATTTTGTCCGAGGGATAAAGTTAGGAACGTATCTACCATCGCAAGTTTACCCAAATCGGCTTTTAGGCTAACAGTGACCGTTGAATCGCCGCGAATAACCCAGTGTACATCTACCATGGCACTATTGCCGGGAATGAACTTAACGGTGGTATAAACATCCAGCACCAGCATATTGTCGAAAGGGATGAATTCGGGCTCGGAGCCCAGCCCATTCAATACGCGGCGCGGTGCCACATCCCATCCAAACTGCACAGGGGGTTTTCGCAGCACCACAGAACCCTTGGGGTTGGCTGTATCATTATCGGCGGGCCACTTATCACTTCCTGACAGCGGAAAATACAATTTGGCAGCATCACGCAGCGATGGCAACTGTGCCACAAAAAGCGCCGACTCGCCGGCGAGGGAACCCGATGGTATGATATTCAAAATGGGAATCTGTGTGGATTGCCCCACCCCAATTTGTTGTCCGTTGATGAGATAAGCAGCAGCCGGCTCGGGCCTGGCCATGCGGAATGCCACATTTTTATAGCCCAGCGCTTCCGCCATTTCAGGCATCTCAGCCCGGTAGCGCCAATAGTGGTTTTCCACCTGATTTGAGGCGATGGGCTTGCCGGAAGAATCCACAAAGCGGTATCCTGCATCGATCAATTCATTAATAGAGACGGTATAGGGAACATCCAGCCACTCTCCGCTGTAGGCAAGAGTATTTCCCGGACCCGGTTGAAAGGTTTGTAAAAGCCATTTTTGGGGCTTAATGCTCACCGGATACTGGGCCTTAAGATGTACGCTAACACCTACGAACAGTGCGATTAAAAAGAATATTGTGCGCATGCTTCTTTCAGTTTTTGGAGTTCGTTTGTGTCCGGCAACAGGTCATGTATACGGGCCGATGAATGGATTTCAGTGAAGCCGGCTTGCAGGTACGCATGGATATTATGAGATCGTATCCCCCCGCCGGGCATGATACAGATGCGGCCAGAAGCTTGTTTTTTCAGAGCAATCAGCTCATTGAGGGGCAATCCGCAGAGTAACCTGGTAAACCCACATTCTATCAGGGTTTCAAGTGCCCTGGATTTATCGGCAACGATATCAAATGCGCGGTGAAACACCGTTTGAAGCCCGGAAGCGGCTTTAAGCAGTCTGCGGCATGCGGGCACATCAATTTCTCCGGTTGGAGTGAGCAAACCAAAGACCACGGCACCGGCCCGGTTATTGGCAGCCAGCTGTTGAATCTCTACTTCCATCAGGTTAATTTCTTCATCTGTCATGCAGAAACTGCCCCCGCGGGGTCTCACCATGACGGCCAGTTGTGGATGCATAGAGGCGGGTATGTTATGAAACCAGCTTTCGGGCGGGGAGATACCGTCCAGGTCGGGGCTGTCACACAGTTCTACGCGATGTGCACCGGCCTGCAGGGCTGCCATAGCGGCATCGGCAGTAAAGGCACATATTTCCAGCAGGGCGGGCATGGTGTATCCAACAAAGATAGCGTGAATAAAGTCGGTTTTACTTGAAAATATCCTCAATATTCATTATCTTTGCAGCCCTTTTGATGGATCTCGATTTATCAAAAACGCATGCGTAGCTCAATTGGATAGAGCATCTGACTACGGATCAGAAGGTTTGGGGTTCGAATCCCTACGCGTGCACTAAAGCAACCACTAGCCTCCGCGAAAGCGGGGGCTTTTTTTATTGTAGCAAATCCGAATCTGAGCTTACTCAAGGGAGGATGAGCGCAATAAAAACCTCATTCGCAGAATGAGGCAAGTGGTTGTAGACTTCGGCAAAGTAGGGTTCAGCGACGAAGGAGCTAATCCCCACATCTGAGCTCGCTCATGCGAGAATTAGCAAACAAAAAAC